>JAAZME010000206.1 GCA_012798975.1 Gallicola sp. | reverse complement strand
TCTTCCACCCGCTCTACGATCAGATAATAATCTTTCACTTTAAAAGTAGCCCCTTTTACAAGAGGGCGGTCGTATTTTTGCGAAAGCTCGAAGAGTAGACCAATCAGTGTTTTTTTATTTGTATGTAAGTCGATATGATATTGATCTTTCAGCCTTTCGATTGGCAAGTTTACAGAATAGATATTGTCGAAACGCGCCAGCATTTTACCATCATTTAGCAGCATCTTCATTAGAAGCAGGACAACGGCTATAGATAATGTTCCCATTAAAATATCGGTCATTGTTTCTGCATAAACCAGCATCTTACGAGCGATAACAAACAGAACCAATGTTAAGATCGCTTCATGGGAGTGGTTTAAAATCATAATCGCAAGCTCTATTCCTACAACAATCATCAATGTATGCTTTAAAAAGTCGTTGAATAAAGTATAGCTCAGCCCTTCTGGACTCACAACAATCTGAACGATATATTTAAACAGATCTGGAAGACCTAGCAGAACCCCGAAAAGAACGATTGCAGCAATGATCGTTTCTAAAAGCGGTATGGATACTTGTAGATTTTGTAATACTTTTCTTATAAACATTCCAGCACCTCCTAGGTACTAGTTTAGCATAAAGTTCACATTCTGAATATCCAATTTATACAAATAAAAAAAGGATTTCCTTATTTTTTGTAAACTATTTTTCTATTGCTGCCGCCCTGCCGTTCATTTCCTGAAAGCGATGCATTTTGATCATGACAAACCGGGCTATCGGCTGTGCAATAAATGTTTCTACTCCAAATGCAATGGTAAAATTGCGCGGCCATTTATAGAAAAAGTGATATACCGGATCTAGACTGATTCTTCCGCTTCCAATCCAAGCTCCTGCTACAGTCATGCAGATCGACATCAAAAACACTGTGCACAAAGTATTAATAAGGAAGGTTGCACTGAAGCTGTCATTTGGACCAGCGATCTTTTTTGTTAAATAGCCGGCAGGCCCGTGAGTAATCAGGACAAGGGCAATCACTGCAGTCCATATAACAGGAAGCACCCCCAGTACATTTTTCCATACGGCAAAGGAAAATCCTATCTCAAAGCAGGTAATCAAAGGTGCGATAATATTTACAGATATCAACGATATAATCCCCATAAAAATCGCAGTTTCTTTTTTGTTTCTAGGCAGTTTTAAATAATATTCCATTTTTCTCTCCTTCTGCATAAAAAAAAGCGTAAAACCTCTAAGAAGTTTTACGCTGATCCATTATACGCGTTCTTTATTTTTTTGACTTGGTCAGTTTATCAAAATCAAAAATATTTGTCAAAGGGATTTTAACACTTCGAAAATACTTCTTTTAGCTGCCAAAGGGCTTTTTCTAAGGTTTTTCTCGGGCAGGCAATATTGATTCTTTCGTAGCCTTCTCCATCCGGTCCGAACATCGACCCGCTATCAAGCCAAAGACCTGCTTTCTTTACAATCAGCTCTTCTCTTTCTTCTTCCGTCAGATTATAGGCTTTGAAATCCAGCCATAAAAGATAGGTTCCTTCCGGTTCGATCAAGGTGATTTTTGGAAGATGCTCTTTTAAAAAGGCTCTCGTATATTCGATATTTCCTGCTAAATACTCTTTTAATTCCTCCAGCCATTCTTCTCCGCCTTCATAGGCAGCCTGACAGGCAGCAAGCCCTATCTGATTGACTTGGCTGTACCCTGTTTGTGCAATGGCCTTTTTGACTTTTTCTCGAAGGACCGGGTTTTCGATAAAAATATTCGATATTTGAAGACCTGCTATATTAAAGGTTTTGCTGGGAGCTGTACATGTTATCGTAATATCGGAAATTTCTTTGGATAAAGAAGCAAACACAGTATGCTGATGCCCAGGATAAACAAAATCGCTGTGAATCTCATCGCTTACAACGATCACCCCATGCTTTAGGCAGATCTCCCCGATCCTCTTAAGTTCATCTTTTTCCCAGACTCTCCCTACCGGATTGTGGGGGCTGCAGAATATAAAAAGTTTTACTTGTTCTTGAATAATCTTTTCTTCAAAATCTTCAAAATCTATTTCGTAACGATCTCCTGTTCTTTTTAAAGGACTGTTTACAAGTTTTCTTTTGTTGTCGAGAATCGTTTCGCTGAAAGGATAATACACCGGCTGCTGGATAAGAACAGCGTCTCCTTCCTTTGTAAAGGCATGGATGGCAGCCGCGATAGCAAAGACAATTCCAGGGGTTTTAACCAGCCACTCTTCCTTCACTTTCCACCCAAACTTTTTTTCAAACCAGTTCTTTAACACTAGGAAATAATCTTCTTTTGAATCAGAATAGCCGAATATCCCGTGGTTTACGATTTCTGATAATCTCTCTAGTACGATATCTGGTGCTTTAAAATCCATATCCGCAATCCACAAAGGAAGAACCCCTTCCGGTTTTCCTCTTTCCGAAGCGAAATCGTATTTCAAACAATTTGTTCCTTTTCTGTCTATAATTTCATCAAAATTATATTTCATAGCCACCTCTATCTTATCGCTTGTTCCAAATCCGCTATCAAGTCTTCTACATTTTCAATTCCTATCGAAAGCCTTAAAAAGTCTTCTGTTATTCCTAAGCGCTCTCTTGTCTCGACAGGTACATCTCCATGGGTCTGAAGCATCGGATAAGTGAATAAGGTTTCTACTCCCCCAAGGCTTTCTGCATAGGTAATAATATTTACTCTTTCAAGCATCTGTTTTGCAGTCTCTGGCGAATCCACTTTGAAAGAAATCATAGAGCCCGCTCCTCGAGCTTGGCTTTTGTTCACTTCGTATCCCGGATGATCCTCTAATCCTGTATAATAAACTTTTTTTACCTTTTTCTGCTTTAAAAGCCACTGGGCAATTTTAGCTGCATTTTCCTGCTGGCGTTCCATACGGACCGATAAAGTCTTGATCCCTCTGATTAAGAGGAAACTGTCGAATGGAGAAAGACAGCAGCCGATGGTTTTATACAAGAACCGAATCTTCTCTGCCAAATCCTCTCTTGATGTACATAGGAAACCTGCTAAAGTATCATTATGGCCGCCTAAAAACTTCGTACCGCTATGGACAACAAGATCTGCGCCTAAATCTAAAGGGTTTTGAAAATAAGGCGATAAAAAGGTGTTGTCTGCTATAAATAAAAGATCTTTCTCTTTTGCAATTTCACCGATTTTTCTTAAATCTGTAACCGCCATCGTCGGATTGCTGGGGGTTTCAATATAAAGAGCTTTCGTGTTTTCTTTAATATTCTTCTTCACCTGTTCTATATCTGAAGTATCTATATAAGAAAACTCTAACCCTCTTTTTTCTCCCACGGTTTCAAAAATCCGTACAGATCCGCCATATAGATCCTCTGTACAGATGATATGATCGCCCTCTTCAAATAATTCAAGCAGAAGTCCCATCGCCGCCATCCCTGTAGAACAGGCTACCGCATCCACAGCATTTTCAAGACCTGAAACAATTTTTTCAAGCTCTGTTCGCGTCGGGTTGGATTCTCTTGTATAGTCGTAACCTGTGGAATGTCCAAGGCCTGGATGAGAAAAAGTTGCTGTCTGATAGATCGGAACGGTTACAGATCCGTATGGATGCACCTCTTCTCCTTCTCTATGAATGCATT
>JAAZME010000225.1 GCA_012798975.1 Gallicola sp. | reverse complement strand
TTTACATAATGTGTTGTGACTTGAGAACCAGGAATAAATGCGTTAATTCCTTTAACTGTAGCTAAAAGACCACCTTTAACTTCTCTAACGACTTGGGCCTCAACAGTTTCATCCGCATTATATGCATCTACTAAATTTTCCCAATTTTTCAAACCTTCAACTCTTCTAGTTGATAATACAACATTTCCCTCGCCGTCGTCCATTTTAATAACGTAAACTTCTATTTCTTGTTCCGGCTTGAAAAGATCTTGCGGCTTAACACTTTCATCAGATGAAATTTCATCGTGTTTGATTAAACCATCGCTTCTGTACCCTATATCAACTGCTACCTCATTGTCTCTAACATAAAGTACGCGGCCCTTTACAATATCTTTCGGGTAAATCTTTGTTATACTATCCTCTACTTGTTCCATAAAATCCTTGCTGTAATTATCCATTACGTTTACAACCTCCTCAATAATCCAATCTGGTGTGGAAGCACCAGCTGTTATACCTATTGTATTAAATTTTAATACTTCTTGTAAAGATAAATCATCTACTGTTTCGATCCGAAAAGTGTTTTTACAATGTTTCTTCGTGATTTCATACAGTTTATTTGTATTTGAACTATTTAAACCACCAATGGTAATCATTGCTTCAACATCTTTCGAAAGTTCTTCTGTTGCTTGCTGACGATTTCTTGTGGCATTACAAATAGTATTATCTATCAATACATAAGCATTACTTCTATCTATTATATCAGATAATTCCAAAAATTTCTCCATTCTATTCGTAGTTTGTGAAATAATATAAAGTTTTTCTTGGTTTTTTATTTTTTCTGCTTCATCTTTCGTATTTACAATGATAGGTTTTTGTTCTAACTGACCTGCGATTCCGATGATTTCTGGATGTTCTGGATCACCAATAATCACAATTTGATACTCTTCTTCTTTTTCTTTAATTTTTTCATATATCTTTAGCAGCACAGGACAAGTTGCATCAATCACATTAAAACCTCTATTTTCCATATCCTCCACAACACATTTTGCTGCACCATGGCTTCTTATAACGATATTGCCTGTTTCTTGCTCTTTATAATCTTCTAATACCTGAAGACCTTTTTTCTCAAGAGCTTCTGTCTGCTGTTTATTATGCACGATAGGACCTAAAGAATAGGTATCGCCCTTAAAGCTTACTGCTTCTTCCGCTATCTTTACAGCTCTTTTTACTCCGCCACAAAAACCGGCATGATCTGCTATTTTTATTATCATTCTAACTCCTTACTATTGTATATAGATGCAAATAAATTATTTGTTATTATTTTTCCCTTCTCTTTTTTCGGAATATCATTAAATTGTTCCATTTTTATAATAGGGCGAAAATGTACTCTTACTTTTTTGAATAATTTATAATTTGTTTCTATTAAAACCGGTTGAATATCTGCACCGCTTTTAGCCGCAATCAGACTTACTCCTTCTTTCATATTGGCGATATCTACTGTTTTTACTCTTGTACCCTCAGGAAATATCCCTAACACTCGCTCTGATTTCAATAACCCCATGGCATGTTTTACACTTTTTAGATCTACATTTCCCCGGTCTACAGGAAAAGCACCTGCTTTTTCAATCAACCAGCCGAAAACAGGGTTTTTAAATAATTCTTTTTTAGCCATAAAATGTATCGGCTTTTTATAAGCTATAGCGAGGATGATTGGGTCCAAATCGCTGGTATGATTCGAACAGATCATAATAGCTCCTGTTCCTTGATCATTGTCTCCAATGATTTCAATACGATATACGATATGGAAAACTATATATAATATGTTTCTAACAATCCAGTAAAATATTTTATTCATAGTGATCTGCTGCCCTCATACTCTTTAAAATTTCATCTGCTACTTCTGATATGCTTAATGAAGTACTGTCGATTTCAACCGCTCCAGGAGCTTTTCTTAAAGGAGATATTTCACGATTCTTATCATGTTCGTCTCTTTTGATAATATCTTTTAATATTTCTTCATAGCTGATATCTTCTTTTGTTTCCTCAAATCTTCTGCGTGCGCGGATCTCAACATCAGCGTTAAGATAGAACTTATACTTTGCTTTTGGCAAAACAACAGTGCCAATATCTCGACCATCTAAAATTGAAGAATTTTCTTTTGAAATCCGTCTTTGAATCTCTACAAGTTTCGAACGAACACATTCATAGCCTGAAACTAAAGAGACATTCTTAGTGACAATTTGATCTCTTCGATGGTCTTGCACATCTTTGCCATCTAGATAAATTCTCTGATTTTTGATAAGCATTGAAAGATCTGCTATATAGCTGCACACAGAATCTTCATGGTGGAGATCGATTTTGTCTTTAATCAACATATAAGTAATAGCTCTATACATCGCTCCTGTGTCTAAATAATCGATAGATAATATAGATGCAAGAGCTTTTGCAATCGTACTCTTCCCTGATCCTGAGGGTCCATCGATAGCAATATTATATTTTTCATTTTCAATAAATGTAATAATGATCTGCTCCAGCTGCTCCTTTAAAATGTCTGAATGAAAATAAACCGCAACACAGTCATCTTCTATCAAACTCAATAGTTTCTTATTAAAATGTTTATGAGAAGGTATGGATATAATGATCGTATTCACAGAACCTTCTCTTTCAAGTATCTCTTTATTTATTCGATTAATGATCTCAGAATCATTAGTTTCAATATCTAAATATAGTTTATTTTCCATTATCCGCTCCACTGCTTATTCCTGCCAGATACCCTGTTGAAAAAGCCAACTGTAAATTAAATCCGCCTGTCATTGCATCGATATCAACGATTTCACCAGCGAAATAAAGGCCTTTGATTATTTTGCTTTCCATAGTACTTGGGTCAATTTCACTTGTGTCAATGCCGCCATTCGTAATAATCGCTTCTTTGAAGCTTCTTAACTCTATAAATGTTAAGGGTACTCCTTTGATATTTTGTATTATTTTTTCTCGTTCCTGTTTCGTAATTTGATGGATTTTTTTCTCAAGATCTATACTGCACAAAGAAAGAATAGGCAAAATCAGTCTTTTTGGCAGAAGATCCGACAAACCATTTTGAATCTCTTTGTTTAAATAAAGACTGAAATCGCGCAATATCCGTTTTTCTAGCTGCTCTTTCGATAATGCAGGTTTTAAGTCGATAAAAAAAAGATCACCTTCTTTAAAATCTTTGCCATGAGTCGACATTTTCAAGGCAGTAGGCCCTGTTATTCCATCCTCATTGAATAATAAATCTCCAAAATATGAAATATTTTTTCCTCTAGATTTATATGAAAGAGTTATATTTCTCAAACTAAGTCCTTTTAATTGAGCTACCCATTTTTCTGCAGTTCGGATTGGAACGAGACTTGGTACAGGTGTTATGATATTGTGTCCCATTTTTTCTGCTATCTTCAATCCGAATCCCGTCGAGCCTGTAGAAGGATAGGATAATCCTCCAGTAGCAATGATACATCTGTCAAATAATTCTTTTGTGCCGTCAAATGTAATTTCAAACAGCTCATCTCTTCTTCTGATATCCTTTACTTGTGTATTCAATCTAACAGACACATGCTTTTCTCTTACGAACTTTTCAATCGTTTTAATAACATCGCTCGATTTGTCACTAGCGGGAAACACCCTATTCCCTCTTTCTATTTTAATCGGCAGTCCCTTTGATTCTAAAAATTCCATCATATCTTTATTTGTAAAAGTATATAATGCGCTGTAGCAAAAATATGGATTTCGGTTTATCTGTTCTATAAACTCTGAAGTATCAATATTATTCGTAATATTGCATCGTCCTTTTCCTGTTATATAAACTTTTTTTCCGAATTTTTCATTTTGTTCAAAAAGAACGATCTCGTCGGATCCTGCAGCAGCTGCTGCCATCATACCTGCGGCACCTGCTCCTATTATAGCTGTTCTCATTAATACCTCTTTTCTAAAGCTATGCTAAAGGGCGGATAGTTAATTTGATTTATGTAATCCATTTTCAGCACATGAAATTTTCTTTGATCTAATCCTTTCACGAAATCCAGTATCATAATCGACTCTTCATATCCTGCCGGATGTCCAGGATAAAAGGTAATCCAGACCATACCGCCTTGGAGCAATAAATCTAAGCCCTTTTTCAAACTTTCTACAACATCTATACCCTTTGTTGTTATCTCCTTATTTCCTTTGGGTAAATATCCCAAATTATAAACTAACAAATCAACTTTTTCTTGAATATAACGTTTTATTTCTTTGTGATTATCCTGAAAAAGCATAAAATTGGAATAGTTCGATTTCTCTAAACGGTTTTGTGTTATTTCTATTGCTCTTTTTTGAATATCAAATCCATATAAAAATTTAATATTATGAGAAAGTAAAAACTCGCTGTCATTTCCATTCCCCACTGTCATATCAACTGCTATCATCCTGTTATCAAGCCAGGATTTCATAAATGACCTGAATAAAGAAGTGGTATTGTTAAGCTCTAGAGTCATTACAGTTTCCTTTAAACAGCTCATCAAGTATAATCTTTTCAGCCATTCCCGGGTATATATTATTTTCATTTAATATATACTGATATCCTAAATTAAACGCCTTTAATCCAGTGGCTTTTAAATAAAATAGTCTCAAATTTTCACTTCTTTTGTCGCATTGAAAATCAGAAAGTTTTATTTCATTTTTTACTACTTGAAGTTGAGAATAACCAACGATATTCTCTTCATCAAAGAATACATAAGTGAAAATAGGACATTCCATGTCCAAGTCAAGATTAATCGGATAGTTTTCTCTAAGATATCCAATATCATCATAATTCAATTCTTTTAAAGCTATCATTTAAATACCTCTCAAGTATTCTAATTCTTCAGTTGAAAGTTCTTCATATTGACCTTCTTTCAAATTGCCAAGAAGAACCTCACCGATTTTAATCCTTTTTAAAAATACTACCGGATGATTGATCGAGTCAAAAAGTTTTCTTATTTGACGATTTCTTCCTTCCCATAAAATCACCTCAAATGACGTTTCTGACTGTTCATCTTTAATCCGTTTAATCACACATTCTTTTGTTTTATATCCATCCATGAGAATACCTTGTTCTAGTTTTTTTATCTGTGCATCAGAAGGTGCGCCTTTAACTCGAACTCTATAGGTTTTGGACATATGATGTTTAGGATGAGTTAACCGATAGGTCAGATCACCGTCATTTGTCAGTAATAAAAGACCGCATGAATCTTTGTCCAGTCTTCCCACCGGAAAAATTCTGCGTTTTTCCTTTATCAAATCTAGGATAACTCTTTCTGCAAATGGATCTTTAACTGTGGTAGTATAGCCCGCAGGTTTATTTATTTTGTAATAGATAAAGTCTTCTCGGACCTGAACTTCTTTCCCATTTAAAAAAACACGATCATTTTCTTGAATATCTCTAGATAGATCCGTAACAACTTTTCCGTTTATAGAAACTTTGCCCTCAACAATAAATTTTTCTACTCCTCGGCGAGAACCTATTCCAGCTTTTGCCAAGTA
>JAAZME010000060.1 GCA_012798975.1 Gallicola sp. | reverse complement strand
TCCTAGAGCCGCCTTAACTGCAGCAGAATATTTAGCTTTTGAAGAGGATATGCATATCCTTGTAGTTATGACAGATATTACAAGCTACGCAGAAGCTTTAAGAGAGATCTCTTCTGCCAGAGAAGAAGTTCCAGGAAGAAAGGGCTATCCAGGATACCTTTATTCCGACCTTTCTACCCTTTATGAAAGAGCCGGTATGATTAAAGGGAAAAAAGGATCTATCACCTTTATTCCTATTTTAACAATGCCAAATGACGACATCACCCATCCGATTCCAGACTTGACTGGATTTATTACAGAAGGACAAATCGTACTTTCCAGAGAACTTTTCCAAAAAAATATTTATCCGCCTATCAATATTCTTCCTTCCCTTTCCAGACTTATGAAAGACGGTATCGGAGAGGGATATACTAGAGAAGACCACGAAAGCGTTCAGTCTCAGCTTTTCGCCCTATACTCTAAAGTTATCGAAGTACGATCTCTTTCCCAAATCATCGGAGAAGAGGATCTATCTCCTCTTGACAGAACTTATATGCAGTTTGGACGAGAGTTTGAAGACCGATTCTTAAATCAAGATTTTCATGAATCCAGAACGATCGATCAAACCTTAAGTTTGGCTTGGGAATTGTTTTCTCTTTTCCCCCAAACAGAGTTGGATCGTTTGGAAACAAAATATATCGAAAAATATGGCAGGTGGGAAAAATGATCGAAAATATTGCCCCTACAAAAGCCAATTATTTAAAATTAAAAGAAAGCCTGAAGTTATCCCAAACAGGATATAATCTTATCGATAAAAAACGTACTGTATTAATAAAAGAACTTCTTTCCCAGATTGATAAAGCTAAAGAAATTCAGGATGAAGTAGGAGAGCTTTTTTCAAAAGCTTATCTTCTTCTGCAAAAAGCAAATATCTCCATGGGTGTACGGGAGATCCATGATATAGCCACTTCCATCGACAAAGCCGAACCTTTTGAAATCACCTATCAATCCATCATGGGTCTCGATGTGCCGAAGGTAAAATACGCTCATAAACCCCTTCGTCCCCACTACAGCCTCTTTATGACTTCTCCAGAAGTAGACGAAGCCATCTATATTTTCCGAAAAGTAAAGCATTTGATTTATAGGCTTGCCGAAACGGAAAACACTGTCTATAAACTTTCTGTGGAAATTAAGAAGAATCAAAAACGGGCGAACGCTTTAGAAAAAATCAAGATCCCGGAATATGAAGAAACCATAAAATATATTTCCGAAACATTAGAAGAAAAAGAGAGAGAAGAATTTTTCCGTTTGAAGAAAATGAAAAAACGAAAAGAAGAACAAAAGAAAGACCCTATATAAAAAGAGAAGCTGGATTTTATCTCCGCTTCTCTTTTTTCTGCCTTTCCTTTGAAAAGCCTGTTATAATGATTGTAATAATACAAAGGGGATGATCTTATGCTGAAGGTTGGAATTATAGGAAACGGGTCGATTGTAAAAACATGGATGGAAGGAGTATTAGAAAGCGGCGCTTTTCAGCTTCACAGCGCTTATCTCCGCTCCGAAAATAAAAAGGGGTTCTTTCAGGATTTTGGAATCGAAAAAATCTATTATGAATTAGAGGAGTTTTTAAAAGAGGAAGATAACGACATAATTTATATTGCTCTTCCGAATAGTCTTCATTACGAATATGCTTTAAAAGCTATACGAGCAGGCCGGCATGTAATACTGGAAAAACCCTTCACCAGCAGCTTGCGAGAAGCAGAGCATCTTTTTAAAGAAGCTTGCGCACATGATGTCTATATCTTTGAGGGCATCTGCAATATTTATAACCCGAATTTTTTAAAAATGAAAGCCTCCATCACAGAACCTTCTGTTGTGTATTCTAGTTTCCATAAGCTTTCCAGTCGTTATCAGGCACTCCTGTCCGGCGGAACTCCCAATATTTTTAACTTGGATTTTTCTGGAGGTGTGCTTATGGATCTAATGGTGTATCAGCTTCATGCTTGTTATGCCCTCTTTGGAAAACCGAATAATTTAAGCTATTTTCCAAAAAAATTCAAAAACGGCATTGATCTAAGCGGAACTATTGTTATGGAGTATGACACTTTTAACGCCACTCTCCTTGCCAGCAAAGAAGCCGAAAGCGAAGATCAATTTGTCTGTATCAACGCAGACCAAAAGATCAGTACCGGGACAATTAGTTTGATGGAAGGTTTCTTTTTAGCCGGAGAATGGAAAGAATATAATCGATACGAAAACTATCTCGCTTATGAAATAGAAACTTTTTCTAATATTATAGAAAATAATAATAAAGAAAGATATGAAGAAGCAAAGGATGCTACCCTTGCCGTTATGGAACTTCTAGACCGATGCCGAAGCTCTGGAAATATTATCTTTAAAAATGACAACCGTGAATTATTGTAATCAGAAAACAGCCCGATAAGTGAAATTACTGTGTTCTTATCCGGCTGTTTTTTTGAGCAGACTTTTACTATTGCTCGAGTAAATATTCGGGAACTCAAACTCATTTTTAAAATTTTTACAATCACTTTATATCCAAGTCTATTCAAAATATTTCTTAAAAAAAGCCATAAAAAAACAGAGTCTCCTCTGTTTTATTTAAGCCCTGTTCTTTTTCGGATTGCTTCCACTATATAAGCTAAGATAAAGAGGTCGATAAATTTCCCCACATAATACTGCATGATAGAGTAAATTGACCCATTCGATGGAAATTTATAAAATCCTGGAAACACATAGGTAAACATCGGCGAAACATAATCTTGAAACACCTTCTCATCATTCGCTGCATTCTGAAGTTTATCGAGACCCTCCATCACTTCCTTCGGAATAACACCTGCTCCGTTTAAAGTCAGATAGAAAATATAGAATAACACCGCAAGCTGAAAGATCAAACACAAATAGCAGATTATTCCGTAGACCAGAAAGAAAAGCCTCTCCATTCTATGATTTTCTCTAAGCTTTTGATAACCATAATTCATAAATCTGAATATAAAGAAAACATTCAAGATCAGTGATATCACTAAAACAAAGCCGACCCGATTCGGAAAAATCATAATCGCAGCGATCTCTGCAATAAAAAGCAAAATATATACAATGAATAATCTTAAAAACAAAAGAGAGCTTCTCCAGATATCATTTGCTCTGTTCTTAAATCCTTAAGCTGGGGTTTATACATCTTTCCTCCTTCTGCCCTTTCTATCTTTAACTGAAAGGACTCTTGTAAATCAGTATCCTCATTATATATTGCTCTTCATTTCTTCGCAATCTTATTCGTAAAAAAACCGGATGCTTAGAATATCCATTCTAAACATCCGATATAATTTTTCTTCTAAGATCTTTTAACTCTTGTTTCTTTCTAATTCTTTTATGTTCTAACTCTTAGAAAGACTATTATACAATCCTATCCAGACAAGTGCTATATACTATGGAGATTTTTTAGGGAAATATCTAGTATCGGAGCAGAATGGGTTAATGCACCGCTGGAAATAAAGTCGACTCCTAAATCTGCTAGTTTTAAGATATTTTCTTTTGTAATATTTCCCGATACTTCAACAAGGGCTTTCCCCTCTATGATTTCCATCCCTTGTTTTATCTCTTCATAATTCATATTATCCAGCATAATAATATCCGCACCTGCTTCAAGGGCTTCTTTTACCATCTCGAGATTTTCCGTTTCTACTTCTATTTTTCGTACGAAAGGAGCATATTCCTTTGCCATTCTTATCGCTTCTTTGACGCCTCCAGCAGCTCCGATATGATTATCTTTAAGCATTACTGCGTCGGATAAATTATATCGATGGTTATTCCCGCCTCCTATACGAACTGCATACTTCTCGAAGATACGATTGTTCGGAGTGGTTTTTCGAGTATCCAAAAGTTTAGTATTTCTTCCTTTTAAAAGTTCTGCTGTAAAATAGGTATAGCTTGCTATCCCGCTCATCCGCTGAAGATAATTTAAAGCGGTTCGCTCTCCGCTTAAAATCACCCGCATATCTCCATATATTTTTCCGATCAGCTTCCCTTTCTCTGCCCATTCTCCATCTTTCACAAAAAACTCCGTCTTCATCCTATCCTCTAAGAGTTCAAAAACTCTAGAGAATATTTGAAGACCGCAGATGATTCCATCTTCTTTACAGATTAGATCCGCTTCTCCCAATTTTTCAGAAGGCATCATACAGTTGGTAGAGACATCTTCGCTGGAGATATCTTCCTGTAAAGCACTGATAATCAAAGGATCAACATTTAATTTTAATGTTATAGGGTCGAACATATTTCCTCCATTCTAATTTTCCATCAAAAGAGCAGCTCTTTTTGAATCTATTTTTCCTTCTAGCAAAGATATCAGATTCTCATAAGAAATGTCTCTGTTTTCCATTCTTTTATAAAAACATCCTTTTTTCCATTCTTTTTTTCTTGCAGGAAAAACCATAGATTCTGCTGCCCTCTTCGCAAATACAAGACTTTCTAAGAGAGAATTGCTGGCTAAACGATTTTTTCCATGAACGCCGTTACAGGCTGTCTCTCCTACAGCATATAAATATTTCATAGAGGTTCGGCTGGAATAATCTACCCGAATCCCTCCCATAAAATAATGTTGTGCAGGGACAACAGGTATGCACTCTTTTTTCACATCGTATCCTTTTGATTTGCAGTATTTTACAATGTTTGGAAAATGGCTGTCCAACTCTTCTTGTGGAATGGATCGTAAATCCTCCCAAACAAATTCTCTATCGTCTTTTTTCATCTGCTTGAAAATTGCATCTGTTAATAGATCTCTAGGCAGAAGCTCGTCTACAAATCTTTCCATGTCTTTATTATAAAGTTTCGCTCCTTCACCTCGTACAGATTCGGAAATCAGAAAACTTCTCTCTTCTTTTTCTGCACTATAAAGGGTTGTCGGATGAAACTGAACATACTCCAGATCTTTAACTTCTATATCATACTTCAAAGCAATCGCTA
>JAAZME010000335.1 GCA_012798975.1 Gallicola sp. | reverse complement strand
TGACGGAAAAGAAGTATTATCAACCGAAAATTAATTAGAGAATAAGAATAACGAAACTCCCTAGTCAAAACAGGGAGTTTTTTTAGTGGAAAAAGGATAAGGCCATACAATGAACCGCCTAGGTAAAGATGAATAAATATGATAAAATGATCATGAAATAATAATAATAGGAGGAATCGATGAAAATCATTATAGATACTCTAGGAGCAGATAAAGGCTATGAAGAGGTAGTTCTTGGTACGCTAAAAGCTATGGATCAACATACAGGATTTGAAGTGCTTTTTGTTGGGCCTGAAAATAAAATTAAAGATGTAATTGGAGATAAAATCGACGCCAGCCGATTTTCCTTTTTAGATACAGATTGTTTTATTGAAAATACAGAGGAACCGACCAAAGCCTTAAGAGAAAAGGAGAATGCCAGTATTGTAATCGGATTGAAAGCATTGCTGAAAGAGGAATACGACGGCTTATTATCCTGCGGAAGTACAGGAGCTCTTTTGGCCGGAGGAACATTGATCGTTAAAAGAATAAAGAATGTGAAACGTCCAGCGCTTATGATAATGGCTCCTTCCCTAACAACTCCATTTATATTAATGGATGTAGGAGCGAATGTAGACTGTACTGTAGAAATGCTTTCTCAGTTTGCGGTAATGGGATCTTTCTATGCGAAAGGGATCCTTGGAAAAGAAAATCCCACAGTAGCTTTGCTAAATATCGGATCAGAAGAAGGCAAGGGAGACAAGTTAAGAAAAGAGACCTTTGAGACGCTGCGAAATTCCTCTATTAATTTCATCGGAAATATTGAAGCGAGAGATATTTATTTTGGAAAAGCTGATGTAGTTGTTACAGACGGATTTACAGGAAACACTGTTTTAAAAACTACAGAAGGTGTTTCGATGGTCTTAGGCAAAGTCATCCAAGATGCAATAGCAAAAAATGCAAAAACACAAGAAGAGATGATTTTATGCAAAAATATTTTCGGTGCTGCTGCCCGTGTATTTGATTTTAATAAGTACGGTTCCGCACCTCTATTGGGATTAAACAAACCAGTATTTAAATCTCATGGTTCCAGCGATAAAGATATAATTGCAGGGGGAATTTCAAACCTTATTCAATATCTTGAACAAGGAACCAATGAAGAGATTAAGAATATATTGCTAAAAGAATTTTAGTTTAAAAAAGAAAGGATTGTATGTTGGATCAAAAGAGAATTCAAGAATTGTCGGAAGTTGAAGAGAAGATAGATTATCAGTTCAGAAATAAAGATCTGCTGAACCAGGCTTTATATCACAGTTCATATGCAAATGAAAATCAAGATAAAACTTTGTCCAATGAACGATTGGAATTTTTAGGCGATGCTGTAGTGGGGCTTATCGTGAGTGATCTTCTATACAAAAAAGAAGATGGCTTTCAAGAAGGGGAAATGACTAAAAAAAGAAGCCGGCTTGTTTGCGAGCCTAGTTTTGCGAATATGGCAAGACAGTTGGGCCTTGGCGAATATTTGCAGATGGGAAGAGGCGAAGAATTGTTTGGGGGAAGAAATCGGGATTCTATCCTTGCAGATGCTTTTGAGGCGTTGATTGCAGCTGTGTATTTAGATTCCGGCTTTAATGGTACTCAGATATATTTTGAAGAAGTTCTTAGCGAAAAGCTTTTAGACTATCTGAATTATGCAGATCAGATTAAGGACTATAAGACAACCCTTCAAGAATACTTTCAAAAAGCAGGAAAGCAGCTGAAATATTCTATAGACAAAGAAATCGGACCGGAGCATGAGAAAGTTTTTTATGCTTCAGTCCATTCCGAGGACAAACCTATAGGAAGCGGTGTGGGCAAGAATAAAAAAAGCGCAGAACAGGCAGCTGCGCAAAATGCTATTGAGATTTTGGGAATTAAGGATGAACTCTAAAAATATTGTTCCTGTTTTCGTTCCTCACTGCGGCTGTCCCCATGATTGCGCTTTCTGCAATCAAAAAAAGATTACCCAGCAGAATGCTCCCCTAGACAGTTCAGGCATTAGAAAATCTATCGAAAACTATCTTCACTATTTCAAATCAAGAAAAGAGAGACAGATCGCTTTTTATGGGGGGAGTTTCACAGGAATTCCAAAGAAGGAAATGATCGAATACTTAAAAATCGGTAATGAATTCATAGAAAAGGGAGAGGTTGACAGTTTAAGGCTGTCTACACGTCCCGATTATATAAACGAAGAGATACTAGGAATTCTAAAAAGTTTTAACGTCAAGACGATCGAATTAGGTGTGCAGTCTATGGATGATGCTGTTTTGTCTCTCAATCGCAGAGGCCATACAGCAATGGATGTTGTCAAGGCAGCAAAAATGATCCGAGATAATTCTTTTGAATTAGGACTCCAAATGATGATCGGACTTTATGGAGATTCATTAAAGTCTGCTTTTTTTTCTGCCGAAAATATTGCAGATTTGAAGCCTGATTTTGTCCGAATCTATCCCACATTGACGTTAGCGGATACCTATTTGGAAGAGCTTTATCATAGAGGAGTGTATACACCTTTGAAATTAGAGGAAGCTGTTTTTGTTCTTAAGAAAATTCTACCTGTATTTTATAGAAAAAAGATTCCTGTTATTCGTGTAGGACTCCAGCCCTCAGAAGAAATAGCAGAGAATAAAAGTGTTATCGCAGGTCCTTTTCACCCTAGTATTCGGATGCTTGCAGAAGAAGAATTGTACTACAGCTTTTTAGAAGAAAAACTTCGGTATATTAAGAATATTGATCATTTA
>JAAZME010000011.1 GCA_012798975.1 Gallicola sp. | reverse complement strand
TAGGTATATGACCTTTTCTTGGCACTTTGCTTCCCTCCTTACCAAATTGTAGTAGTTCTACGGTACTCGACTTCCGCCGTTGTGCTGTAATGTATGTGAAAATCTTCTTTTTGTATTAAAAATTCGTTCTTCTTATTAAGCAGCTTAAAATTTCTTATTTAGGTTTTTTTGCTCCATATTTAGAACGACCTTGTTTTCTGTCAGCAACAGCTGCTGTGTCAAGTGCACCTCTAACAATATGGTAACGAACTCCTGGTAAGTCTTTTACTCTTCCACCACGAATTAAAACAACACTATGTTCTTGAAGGTTGTGTCCGATTCCTGGGATGTAAGAGTTAACTTCCATTCCGTTTGAAAGACGAACTCTGGCTACTTTACGTAAAGCTGAGTTAGGTTTCTTAGGAGTTACAGTTCTTACAGAAGTACAAACTCCTCTCTTTTGTGGGGAATTTACTTGAGTATACGTTTTACGGATACTGTTGAAATTAACACCTAAAGCTGGAGAATTAGATTTTGATTTTTGTTTTTGTCTTCCTTGTTTGATAATCTGATTTATAGTTGGCATATGTCCACCTCCTCAATTAAATTTTAGCAAAAAAAAGAATCTCATAGCTATCCATTTTTTTGTCCTTGACCATTCTATCACCTTATAAAGGTGTTGTCAAATACAACTATGTTTATTTTTCTATTGCCTATATAATAGTAGATAGAGAATAAAATGGAGGTATACAATGCTTATAACACCCGACTTTTCGACAGATCGGCCTTTTGATAAAGAAATGCTCAAACAAGACAAATTGATTGTAGCATATCTAAGCAAAGAAGAGATGAATTCCTTTTTAAAGGAATATAATATAGATACAATAGTTATGCACACTTTGTCCGAACCCGACCCTATTATTGCTAATACCGCTACCCAGAATGTCCGCTACACATTTTCCATAGTGGATATCTTAAATTTTCATTCACCGGACCAAAGCCACGACCGTATCGGTCTTTATCTCGATAAAAATAGACTTATTATTGTCGATATTGAAGATAAAGACCAGTCTACGAAAACAGCAATTTGCAAAAGCCTCGAGGATACATCGATAGAAAATATGGATTTTGGAAAAATACTCTACCATTTCTTTTATACATTGATCCAGCCTCATAACCAGATTTACGGAAAACTTCAGCGAAAGATAGAAACATTAGATAATATGATATTAAAGAACGAAACGCCTCAGGGGTTTAGCAGCGAAATTATGACCATAAATCACGAACTATTGGAACTGGAAGATTATTACGATCAGCTCGTAGATGTTATTGAAGTTTTAGCTGACAATGAAAATGGCTTGCTGCAAGACCAGAATCTGCATTTTTTAAGAAATCTTTCAAATAGAATCGAACGTTACTCCAACAATAATGATCTTCTTCGAAACTATTTAACTCAAGTACGAGATGCTTACGACTCCCTTATCAATCTCAATCTTAATAAGACCATGCAGACTTTCACTACGATAACTGTGATTTTTTCCCCTTTGACTCTTATCGCTGGATGGTATGGCATGAACTTCAAGTATATGCCTGAACTCAGCCACCGTTTTGGGTATCTCTATGTTATATTTATCAGTCTTGTTGTAGTCACAGGTATCGTTTATATAATGAAAAAGAAAAAACTATTGTAGCACTCTGTTCTATTGTACTTTTGAGAGAACGTTTGTGCGGTATTGATTTCTATAAAAAATAATAGGGAATAGAAATCATTTGATCTCTATTCCCTATACTTTTCTGCTCTTACTGTTCTCGATAGAGCAATCTTTAGAATACTATTTTCCTGCCTTGCTTGGCTTTTTTGTTTTTAGAACATAACGGTTTATTCCTTCATTTACAAGTACCAACATAATAGAAAGGAGGATGATTACTCCCCACTCTATAGCTGTTAGAGGCACGGTAGGCATCAATCTGTTAAAGAAAGGCAAATACACAGCTAACAACAGTAGAATCGTTGAAAGACCCAAGGCGCCGATCAAAAAGGATTTTGAAGCAGCGTCTTGTCAAAACCGAGTTTATGGGAGCGGCGAATATTAAACACTAATGCTAATTGTGCCATACCCATCATTACAAAAGCAAGTGTTTGTGCATGCTCTACTTCATATCCCCTTACTATAGCTGTACGGAATACTAAGAAGCACACCGAAGCTATTAATACTCCGTTTAGAAGAATTTGGAGAACATACTTTTTGTTAAGGAGTCCCTCCCCTGACTTGCGAGGATATTCTTTCATGATATCTCCTTCTTTCGGCTCCATAGCAAAAGCCATTGCCGGGCTTAGATCGACTACAAGATTGAGCCATAAAATGTGCAGAGGCTGCACCGGAACCGGCAATAGAAATAAAATCGAAAGAATGGTGGCTACGATCTCCACTAGACAACAAGTAAATAAGAAACTGACGAATTTTTTAATATTTGAGAAAATAATTCTTCCCAGCTCAACAGCATCAACTATAGTTGAAAATCGATCATCGGTTAGGATAATATCCGAAGCTTCCTTTGCTACCCCTGTACCTCGTATCCCCATCGCTACACCGATATCTGCACCGTTTAACGCCGGACCGTCATTTACTCCGTCTCCTGTCATCGCAACAATTTTCCCTTTCGAACGAAGAGATTTCACAATTTGAAGCTTATTTTCAGGAGATACTCTCGCAAAAACCGCAGTTTTCTCAATTATCTCATTTAAATCATCCGGTTGTTCTGAAAACAATTCATCCAGTTCCATACCCGTTAAGGTGTTGTTAGAATTTGCAATACCAATTTCCGAAGCAATCGCCGCCGCTGTTTCTGGATGATCGCCGGTAATCATTTTGATTTGAATTCCTGCATCCTGTGTAATTTCTACCGATTCCATTACATCTTCTCTAGGAGGATCCACAATTCCCGCTAAACCGAGTATCTCTGTTTGCGAGATAGCCTCCTCTAAAGATTCCACTGAACCGTCTCCGCTGTAGCCTTTCAACTCCCCTACGGCGATTACACGCATCCCTTCTTTTGCAAACTGCTTATTTTCTTTTTTGAAATCTTCATGATTTTCTGAGCTCTTTTCATGTTCCAAAAGAACATCAAAAGCACCTTTAATATAAGCCTTCTCTTCACCTTCTACCTCGAATGCGGTAACCATATATTTATTTTCCGAATCAAAAGGAATCGACCCGATTTTCTTAAATTTATCCAAAGAATCAAGGCCTGTTTTTTTTCCCAGTATAAGAAGAGCCCCATCTGTAGGATCGCCATTTACTTTATACTCTCCCTCTTCTTCTTCTAAAACCGCTTCGTTGTTTAATATTCCAGATAGTATAAAATCTTTTAACAATCCTTCAGGTTGTATTTCTTTTCCGTCTTCTAATATAGAGCCTTCAGGATCATATCCCAAACCTTTCACTTTATAGGATTTTCCGTCC
>JAAZME010000277.1 GCA_012798975.1 Gallicola sp. | reverse complement strand
TTGCGCAAGAAGATCTAGGAAGAATTTCAAAAGAAGGAAGCATTCATATTACGGAATTGAAAAAGATAAAAAAATATTCCCATGTCATGCATATCGTGTCCCATGTAAAAAGCGAAATCAAGGAAGAACTGAATGTTATAGATGGATTGATAGCCTGCCTTCAAGCAGGAACTGTGAGTGGTGCACCGAAGAAAAGAGCTCTTGAAATCATAGAAGAATTAGAAAATAAGAAAAGAGGAGTCTATGCTGGAGCGGTAGGATATATCGGATTTAACGGAAATTTAGATATGGCGATAGCCATTCGAACAATCGTGTTTGATAAAAACAAAGCGTATGTACAAGCGGGTGCGGGGATTGTAGAAGATTCTCAACCAGAAAAAGAATATTATGAAACCGTATCGAAAGCTCAGGCACTGGTTGAAATATTAAAAACAAAAGAAGCTCTATTGAGCCAAGTATAGGAGGAAGTTATGTTAAAAACAGCTGTTGAAAAAGCAAGTAAAAATGTAAATTTATCTGAAGACGAAATGATTTACGCTATGAACGATATTATGGAAGGCAAAGCTTCCCAGGCTCAAATCGGAGGACTTCTGATGGCCCTTCGTACAAAAGGGGAAACGGTAGATGAAATCACTGGAAGCGCAAAGCTCTTAAGAATAAAGTCAAGAGATCTTGGAATTTTAGAGGATTATGGAATAGATACCTGCGGAACAGGGGGAGACTGTGCCCATACTTTTAATATTTCTACAACAGTTTCTTTTGTGGCAGCAGCGGCAGGGGTCAAGGTTTTTAAACATGGAGGAAGAAGCGTATCCAGCAGCTGCGGAAGTGCAGATGTGTTGGAAGCACTAGGTGTAAATATCCATTTAAGCCCAGAAGAAGTAAAAAAATGCGTGGAACGCTTAAATATTGGTTTTATGTTTGCTCCAGATTTTAACCCGGCGATGAAGCATGCACAAGGAGCGAGAAAAGAATTAGGCGTTCGAACGATCTTTAATATATTGGGACCTCTTATCAATCCGGGGAAAGTAAAAGGACAAGTGCTGGGAGTTTTTGATGAGAATATGACAGAAACACTTGCAGAGGTTCTTAAAAATATTGGCACAGAACGAGCTGTAGTAGTTCACGGAATGGATGGACTAGATGAGATTACCATTACCGACCAGACAAAAGTAAGCGAATTAAAAGAGGGTAAGATCAAGACTTATTTTATAGAACCGGAACAGTTTAGTATGGATAGAGCTCTTTCACAAGATCTTGTAGGGGGAGATGCAGAGGAAAATGCAGAAATTTTAAAAAGAATTCTTCAAGGAGAAAAGGGGCCAAAACGAGATATTGTGTTTTTAAATGCAGGAGCAGCGATCTATGTTGGGAAGAAAGCAGACTCTATAGAAGAAGGAATTCAAATCGCAAAAGAAATGATCGACAGTGGCAAGGCTTTTGAAAGACTAAAGGAACTGATCGCTTTAACACAGGAGGAAAACATTGTTTTTAGAGAATATATTAGAATCTAAGAAAAAAATCCTTGAAAAAGAGAAGGCAGAGGTTTCCATAGAAGAGTTGTATCAGCAGATCAATCCCGAAGAAAAATGCCGAGATATCAAAAGCCGATTTCTGCAAGGCGAAATTGGCATTATAGCAGAAGTGAAAAAAGCTTCTCCTTCAAAAGGACTCATTCGAGAAGACTTCCATCCTCTTGACATCGCAAAAGAATATGAAAAAAACAATGCTGCAGCGATCTCTGTGTTAACAGAAGAAGAGTTCTTTTTAGGAAAAAAAGAATATCTTAAAGAAATCAAAAAGAATACGTCTATTCCCGTATTGAGAAAAGATTTCATCATCGATCCTTATCAGATCGTAGAATCGAAAGTTTTAAATGCAGATATCATTCTTTTAATCGCAACGATATTAAAGGAAGAAGAAATTATAGAATTCAGTACTTTAGCCCATAAAGTAGGCCTTCAGACTTTAGTGGAGATCCATGAAGAGGAAGAGATAGAGAAGGCATTGAAGGCAGAAGCAGATATTATAGGGATCAACAATCGAAACTTAAAGGCTTTTGAAACGAGTATAAAAAACACAGAAAGAATAAAGAAGCTCCTTCCAAAAGACCGGTTTATTATTAGCGAAAGCGGAATTTATACCAGAGAAGATATGAAATATTTAGAAGAGATAGGCGTAAGAGGAGTACTTATAGGAGAAAGTCTTATGAGGGCAGACTCTATTACAGAAAAAATGAAGGAACTGCGGGGATATGAAAACGAAAATTAAAATCTGCGGACTGCAAAGCGCTGAAGACATCGAAATGGTAAACGAGTTGATGCCGGAATATGCGGGGTTTGTGTTTTGTGAAAGCAGAAGAAAAGTCAGCAAAGAAAAAGCAGAAGAACTCATAAAAAGTCTTGATTCGAAGATAAAAAAAGTAGGTGTATTTCTAGATCAGGACTTGGAGGAAGTTCATAATATTGCTCAGGACTGCAGTCTAGACATCCTCCAGTTTCACGGATCGGAAAGTCAACAATACTGTAATAGTTTTATTCAAGAGATCTGGAAAAGTTTTCTGGTTGAAGACGAAAGTTCGCTGGAAATGTTAGAAAACTATAGTACAGAAGGTTATCTTTTAGATAGTTTTGTAAAAAGGGTTGCCGGAGGAAGCGGGAAAAAGTTTAACTGGGAAATTTTAGAAAACAAAGAAATCCCTAGGACTTTTATCCTAGCTGGAGGACTTAACAGCGAAAATGTTCAAGAAGGGATCCGAAGAACAAAACCGGATATTGTTGATGTCAGCAGCGGTGTTGAAACAAATGGATGTAAGGATTATCAAAAGATAAAAGAGTTTATCAGAAAGGTGAGAGCATGAAAATAGATCTAATGGAAAAAGAACGGGATTTTGGACCTTTTGGAGGACAGTTTGTACCAGAGACATTAATGAACGCATTGACTGAATTAGAAGAGGTCTACGAAGCATCTATGAAGGACGAAGAGTTTTTAAAGGAATACAAGTACTATTGCCAGCAGTATACAGGAAGACCCAGTCCTTTATATTTTGCAGAAAATCTTACAAAGGATTTAGGCGGCGGAAAGATCTACCTTAAAAGGGAAGATTTAAATCATACTGGGGCTCATAAAATCAACAACGCCATCGGACAGGGTCTTTTAGCAAAAAAGATGGGCAAGAAAAGACTGATCGCCGAAACGGGAGCAGGACAGCATGGTGTAGCTGCTGCAACTGTTTGTGCAATGCTTGGACTGGAATGCGAAGTGTATATGGGCTATGAAGATACAATAAGACAATCTTTAAATGTTTTCAAAATGGAGCTTTTAGGAGCTACGGTTTATCCTGTTACCTCTGGAACAGCAACGTTAAAAGATGCAACAAACGAAGCAATAAGAGACTGGGTTGCAAATGTAGAAGATACATTTTATATGATCGGGTCAGTAGTTGGACCTCATCCTTATCCTACGATGGTAAGAGATTTTCAAAGAATTATAGGAGATGAGGTAAAGGAACAGATAATAGAAACCGAAGGGAAGCTTCCTACTCATTTAATCGCCTGCGTAGGTGGAGGAAGCAATGCGATGGGACTTTTTTATCCTTTCAAAGAAGATGAATCGGTTAAGATATTTGGTGTAGAGGCAGGAGGCAAGGGCATCGATACTCCATACCATTCTGCAACCTTAACAAAAGGATCTGAAGGTGTGCTGCATGGGATGATGACTTATCTTCTGCAAGATGAAGATGGACAGATACTGCCTGTTCACTCAGTATCTGCAGGATTAGATTATCCGGGGGTGGGACCGGAACATGCATATTTCCATAAAACAAAAAGAGGAGACTATACAAGTGTTACGGATAAGGAAGCCTTAGATGCTTTTGTTTATTTAACGAAGACGGAGGGAATTATTCCAGCACTTGAAAGCTCTCATGCGATCGCTTATTTAAGAAAACTTGCACCAAAGACAAAAAAAGAGGATATCATCGTTGTGAATTTGTCTGGAAGAGGAGATAAAGATATGATCACGATCACAGAACTTGTAGAGAAAGGAGAACTGGATGTTAGCAACTGTTAAGGAAACACGAATTTCAAAATGTTTTAATTCGATCGATAAAGGTGAAAATGCATTTATACCCTATATTACTGCAGGGGATCCGAATTTAGAGAAGACGAAAGAGATCGTTCTAGCATTGGAAAAAGCGGGAGCAGATATTGTTGAGCTGGGAATTCCTTTCTCTGATCCTTTGGCCGACGGACCGATTATTCAAAAGGCTGCAGGAAGATCCCTTGAAAATGGAACAAATCTTGAAAAAATCTTTAAAACCGTAGAGGAAATACGCAAAGAGACGGATATTCCTCTAGTGTTTTTAATCTATATTAATACAGTTCTTCAGTTTGGATTAGAAAGTCTTTTGGAAAGATGCAGAGAAACAGGTGTAGACGGACTGATTATTCCAGATCTTCCTGTGGAGGAGAGGAGAGAGCTTTTAGATCTTATGGAAGAATATCCTGTAGACTTAATCCCTCTTGCCTCATTAACTTCCAAAGGACGTGTCAGCGAGGTGGTTTCCTGCGGAAGCGGATTTGTATACTGTATTTCTTCTAATGGTGTGACAGGGAAAAGAAATAGTTTTGACAACAACCTTGGGGAAATGATGAAAAATGTTCGAAAGGCGACAGATCTTCCTTTGGCAATCGGCTTTGGTATTTCTAGTGAGGATCAGATTCGGGAATTAAAGAATTTATGCGATGGAGTGATTGTCGGATCAGCCTTAGTGGAGCAGATAGAAAAGGGAATCGAAGATAATTCTATCCTAGAGAGGGTTTACGATATGGCTTTTAAGATGAAAGAAGCTGCAAGAGGTTTATGAAAAAAGCGAAGAGTGAAGATGGAAAAAGGAAAGTGGAGAAATACCACTTTCCTTTTTTGTGTTTAAAGAAAATTATGTTTCTGACGAAAAAACTTCTGCTTTTCAAACTTAGTTCAAATGATGGTTTTCTAGATGGAAAAAGTTTAAGGCGTTTTTTTCGACAGACCATTCGATCTTACGAGTATTAAAAATTTCTCCATCGATATTGCAGAGTATATTTTCAGGAGAGGTTATCATTCCTTTTTGTGTTAACTGAGTGAGGATATCTTTGGACTGGAGATGGCTGCCTTTTTTATATTTCAAGATAAGTCTTGGGATTTTGTATTTTGAAATATTCTCTAATAAAACGAGAAAAGCGGTTCCATCGTTTAATCTGCCTTTCGGATTCGGGTTAAAACCATTACCGTAAAAACTTCCGTTGCAAATAGCGCCTAATATATATTCAGAATTTCGATGAAATATTTTTTCATTAAAATAAGAGTAAATTTCATAGGGATAAGAGTTTATCTTCAGAATACTTTTGAGAATAGCTGCGTAATAAGCCTTTTCCTTCAGCTGTGGATGTTCTTCGAGAAGCTTATAGGCTTCCTTTAATATAATTGTGTCAAAACCAAAGGAAAGTACATTTAAGCAGTAGCGGCTTTTGTGATCGGAAAGTTTTGTTTCTATCAAATCAATGGGAGAAAAGAAACCTTTGTGAAAATTTTTCAAAATTTCTTCGATCTCTCTATCTTTATACAGGGTCTTGCTGAAGTCGTTCGCAGTCCCAGTTGGAAGAACGCCCATAGCGGTCTTTGTTCCTGCTAGCGCATTTGCAGCTTCATTTAAAGTACCGTCTCCGCCGCAGACAATTACAACACCAGAGTCTTCTTTTTGACAGGAAAAGTCTCTTGCAAGTTCTTGTGCGTGGTTTTTGTGTTTTGTTTCCCGGATTAAAAAAGAAATTTTTTGAAGCT
>JAAZME010000148.1 GCA_012798975.1 Gallicola sp. | reverse complement strand
TTCTATCCGATTGACTCCGACTCAAGGGTTTATTCTAAGAGGTATTCGAGGGGAAGAGGTGGAGAAGCTTTTAGAGATTATAGATCCTTTTACATCAGAATATCCAATGGATAATTCCTTAGTCTGTGTAGGGGCGGATACCTGCAGAACAGGAATCGGCTCTTCTCAAAAACTTTTTCAAAGAATCTTAAACAAATTCAGAAATGCAGATCATTCTATAAAAACACAGCTTCCTAAACTTTATATCTCAGGATGCCCCAGTTCCTGCGGACAGCATCTTCGGGGAGAAATCGGATTTTCCGGCAAGATGAAGAAAATAGACGGCAAAATGGAGTCGGTATATGTTCTTTATACAGGAGGAGCTGTAGGAGAAAATAGAAAACTGGCAGAAAAACGAGGAGAGATTACAGCTCAGGAACTACCATCTTTTTTATATCAGCTGGCAGAGCTTAAAAGAAATACCGGGATCAAAAGGTTCAGCGATTTTTTAGATTCAAAGGAACAAGAAATACAAGAGTTAATAGAGAAGTATGCTGTTTGTTAAGAAAAATAGAAGAGAAGGGATCTAAAAAGATCAGGGCCCTTCAAAGAGCGGGCATTACTGAAAAATTTGGACACTTTTATTCACTATAAAACAAGAAGAATTTTGCAGTTCTTACTATTAAATAATAAAGGGAGTCTGTTTTATACAGTCTCTTTTTTAAATGTAAAAATATTATTGAAATAAAAAAATGTTTAGAAATAGACTCTGAGGATATATATAACTTAATTGGAAAAAGAAAACTGCAGGAGGAAGAAGATGAAAAAACCGAATTTGATCGATCCGAGAACTTTATATAAACATACGAAATTTAAAGATCAAGAGCAGGATACACCGGCACTTCAGGATGAAATGATGCCGGAACCGGACTGCGGAGAAGAAAGCTATAAGGGTAGCGGAAAGCTTGAAAACAGAAATGCTCTTATTACCGGAGGAGATTCTGGAATCGGCAGAGCGGCAGCTATTGCTTACGCGAGAGAAGGTGCAAATGTTGCGATTCAGTTTTATCCAGGAGAAGAACAGGATGCAGAAGAAGTAAAAGAGCTGATCGAAAAAGAAGGGGGTAAGTCTCTCCTTTTACCCTATGACTTGAGAGAGGAAAAAGCGGCAGCAAAAATAGTAGAAGATACAGTGGAGGCTTTCGGCCAGCTGGATATACTTGTTCTAAATGCAGGACAGCAGATCGCTCAAGAATCTTTATCGGAGCTTTCTATGGAGCAGATAGAGGATACATTTAAAGTGAACATCATCAGTATGTTCGAATCTGTAAAGGCCGCTGAAAAATATCTTCCAGCAGGAAGTACTATTGTAACAACGACTTCTGTCCAAGCTACAAATCCAAGCACCCATCTCATGGATTATGCAGCGACAAAAGGAGCGATTACGAATTTTACAATAAATCTTGCAAAATATTTTGCAGAAAAGGGAATTCGGGTAAACGGCGTAGCTCCAGGTCCTATCTGGACACCGCTTCAGCTCGATGACGGTCAGCCTGATGGGGTGATTCCAAAATTCGGACAAAGCTCGCTCTTAGAACGAGCTGGACAGCCGGCAGAACTTGCTCATGTCTATGTCTATCTGGCATCCAACGAATCCAGTTATGTTACAGCCCAAATATACGGGGTAACTGGAGGAGAAGCGATTAATTAATTTAAAAGAAGCACTAAGATAACAGAGGAAAACCTCTCTGTTATTTTGTTCTTTAAAATAGAGTTGGAGGAAAAGAATGGAAGTTTTAATAGAGTATGGCGGAATAGTTCTAAGGACGGTTGGATTATATCTTTTAATTGTATTTATTATACGTTTTTTTGGGCGAAAAGAGATGGGGAACTTAAGTGTGCCAGATCTTGTTTTTGTTCTTTTAATAGCAGAATTGACAGCCCCTTCTATGCTGGGAGGAAATGAGACGATATTTGGAGGAGGGATAGCTTTCATAGCTATTTTTCTTGCCAATAAGATTTTAGATATGATTATGTTTTATTCTCCAGCTTTAAGAGATAAAGTATCCGCTAATCCTGTGATGGTGATTTACAAAGGGGAAATAAAGCAGGACAGCTTAGAGAAATTGAAACTATCTAAAAAAGAACTCTATGAAATATTGCGGGAACATGGAGAAGTCAGCGAAGAAAATATAAAATACGGTATTATGGAAGGAGACGGTTCTTTCAGCGTAATTAAAGAGAAATCGTAATGAAGACGGTTTAAAGAGCGGGTTCTTCTGTTCATTACCTTCCCTTCTTATTTGGTATATAATATAAAGTAGTATTATTCCTAAACAGAAGAGGGGGATGGTGTTGTAAATGGTGCGGAAGTTAAAAAAGAAAGATATTCCTGAAGTGATGGAAATCTGGCTGGAGCAGAATATAAAAGCCCATTCCTTTATAGAAAAAGACTATTGGATCAAGATGGCATCGGAAGTGGAAAAAGAAATTCGAAATGCCGAGGTGTATATCTATGAAAAAGAAGATCATATCAGAGGTTTTATCGGATTGAAGAATAATAGGATAGAAGGTCTTTTTGTGGATAAAAAATGGCAGTTTAAAGGGATTGGCAAGAAGCTGATGAAAAAGGCGAAATCAAAACGAAAGAAATTAAGAGCTTATGTGTATAAGAAAAACAAAGATGCGATCCATTTTTATCTAGGAGAGGGTTTTTCCTGTATAAAAGTACAGCAGGATGTAGATACGGGAGAAGAAGAGTATCTTATGAAATGGAAAGGTAAGGATTGAAGTCTTTCAAAGAGATGAATTCGATTTATTCAAAATATCTTGGGTAAATATAATTGTAGTGTATATATGAATGAATTAAATATGAACGATAGAAAATAGAAAGGATGTAATCATGTCAGCGATTATTGAAAATAACGAGTTTACATTTAGAGAGAATCCCAGAGATCCTTGGGTTGGAAAATTTCATCATATTGACTATTACCCCGAGGGTGATGGCATCGAGCAGGTGAAAAAAGAAGATATGGAAGGTCATACTCCAGGGAAAGATTTAGATCATGATCTGGATTTTAGACTGTATTACGGCGACCGCAGACCAGGATTCCCGGTTCATAGCCATAGAGGATTCGAAACAGTATCTATTGTTTTAGACGGATGGGTGGACCATCATGACTCCCATGGAGATCATGGAAGATATTCAGCAGGAGATGTGCAGTGGATGACGGCAGGAAACGGCATCCGCCACACAGAAATGTTTCCTTTAGTTAATATCGACAAGCCGAATCGTACAGAACTGTTCCAACTATGGCTAAGTTTGCCAAGCTGGAACAAATTAGTAGACTGCGATTATAAAATGTTTTGGAGAGAAGATATTCCAGTAGTTGAGAAAGATGGAGTGAAAGTCAAAGTCATCACTGGGAATTTTAACGGAGAAGAAGGGCCAAAAGCGACAGAAAGCTCTTGGGCATACGATGAAAGAAGTCATTTTAGAATCCTTCTGTTAGATTTAGCTCCGAATTCCGAAGTAGCTATCAACGGTGTTAGTTCAACGTTGAATCGTAATCTATATCCTTATGAAGGAGAATATGTATTTATCGATGAGGATAAAGTGGAAGGCAAAAGAAGTCTGAAGTTAAAAGGAGACGCTGATTTTGTGATTCGAACAGAAGACAGCCCTTCAAGACTGCTGCTTTTAGAAGCAGAACCTTTGAATGAACCGATTATCAACGATGGACCGATGATTATGAATACAATGGAAGAAGTCCTACAGGGATACCGGGATTATTGGGAAAATCAATACGGCGGATGGCCTTGGGATGAGAGAGATCCGCTTCATGAAGTAGGAACCGGAAGAGTTTCCAGCAGAGGGGAAAATCCTAAAGAATAATTTTGAAGAGAACCCGGAGCGATTGCCTCCGGGTTTTTGTATAAGGAGTATTTTATGAGAAATAATGAGTTGTTTATGAGTTACAAACTAGGAAATTTAGTTGGATTTAAAAATATTTATTCGAGAGCCTTTCCCCATAAGGCGGAAGAGTTCGAAGCAGAATTTAGATCACAGGCAGAACCTCTCTGGATCCAGCTGGAAATCGAAAAGGATTTAAGAGACGAAGATTTAGCAGTAATCAGTTTAGGATCAAAATCACCCTATCATACAAACAGCTATATGCTGGGACTGTACTCCTATGGAGTGTTCACCAGCAAAAACAAAGACAATCCTTATAGCCGAAAAGTTAAAGAACTGGCTGAGGAGTTGGGAATAGATGAAAATATTGCCGACTATTTTTACGAGATGGAAGCATCTGGACTGGAAGAACGCATTCTATATTACTCCACTACGGTCCGCATAGGACTTGAAAAATTGGAAAAGGAATTATAATCTCAGAGGGAGAAGATATGAATCTAGCAAAGAGACTGGAAATTATAGAAGGGGATAAAAAAGTCATCTCCATTGCAGGAGGCGGCGGCAAGACAACGACGATGAAACGTTTAGCCAGAGAGCTTGCAGAAGAAGGACGGAAAGTTCTTGTAACGACTACCACAGCCATGATGATGCCGGAAGAAGGAGACTATGACTTCTTTTTAACAGAAGAAGAAATAAGAGAAGATCATAGTATACTAAAGAATTCTGCAGAATCTGGGAAAATCACAGTCTTAATCGGTTCAATGGTACGCATTGATAAAGTGAAAGGTGTTGAAATGTCTTTCATAGATAAAATGAAAGACATGAATATCTTCGATCATATTCTAGTAGAAACAGACGGAGCCAGAAGAAAACCGATCAAAGCTCCTAGGGAAGACGAACCTTTAAACCCTTATACGACAGACCTTGTTATCGGGGTGGTTGGACTAGACAGTCTAGGAAAGAAAATCGAAGAAGAGAATGTTCACCGTGTAGAAATATTCAAAAAAATTCTAGGCATTCAGGATGAAAAGTTTATCGACGAAGAGATCGTTGCTAAACTTGTTCTCCATCCCCAAGGACTATTTAAAAACGCTTCCGGTAAAGAAAAAGTACTTATTCTAAATAAAGCCGACGACTTGATTCTTAGAGAAAGAGGAGAGAGGATACGAAATATTCTGCAGAAAAAAAACGCCCCTATCAAAGACATTCTGGTAATGAGTTTAATAGGGGAGTAATTTGAATGTTATTTCCGCATCGTTGCGATAATGCGGTTTGGTTTTAAGAATAAATCCAAGGCGTCGTGGATACTAGACACACAGATATCTGTAAAGGAAAAGAGGCTGGAGTAAATTCCTTCTTCTCCCATGACGCCGATTGCAACACGTGCTTCTCGCATCATTTTATGGTCATTAAACCCGTTTCCGATAACGGCAGTTCGGACTGGGTTTAATTGTCTGAGAATATTTTTCTTTTCTTCTGACACATTCTTTCCATCGAAAGCCCGAACTTCGATAGGAACATTTTTGAGCTGCTCTTTTATAGTACAGTTGGTATCGGCAGAAACAACAGTAATATCAACAATTTTAGACAGTTCAGCCAGTTTATCCGCTATGCCTTCGTGAAGGATTCCGTCAACTGCAAGAGTTCCATTAAAATCAATTAAAATATTTTCGATCTTTACATTATCATGTCCTGGTATTAAGAAATTCAACATAGAATCACCATCCTTAAAGATAGTATACTGAAAAAAATAGATTATAGCGATAAGAGATTCTCTGCATCAAGAGAAGACATTGATTTCTATGTTATAATAATCAAAATAGGAGGGATTAGTATGAAAAAATATATAAAAATAATACTTATGCTGGCTTTGGTTATCGGTATCTCTGCAGGATGCCAAGGGATAAGCAAACCGGAAAATGCACAGGAGCTAGTAACAAAATCTCAAGAAGAACTAAAAAAGAAAACGTCTTACACCGCCGAATATACGATGGATATGACCATGAATATAGCAGGCCAAAGTTTGAAAACAAACGCTGCAGGCAATATGAAACAGATTACAGAAAATATGCTGACGGAATTGGATATGACGATGGACTTAGGAACCTCTTCTCAAGGAAACGATCAGCAGCAGATGAAAATGAAAATGTTCACGGAACAAAATCCTGAGAACAAAGATGAACTGATCACGTATTCAAACATCGCCGACAAGTGGACAAAAGATGTGGTTTCATTGAAAGATTCAAAGGGTGTGAATATGGAAGACTCTATGTCCAGAATGCTGGAACAAAACAAAGATGCCTTTACCTTACAGGAAGAAACAGCAGAAGTTGGCGGCAAGGAGGTCTATACCATTACAGGAACGCTTCCAGCAGAAGCCATCAGCAGTATGACAGCGAACACCCCTGTAGATGGACAGAACATGAAGTTTAATGAAAATATGAAAGTAAACACAACCTACTATTACGATAAAGAAACTCTTCTTCCAGTACAAGCTGTAGTCAATGTTCCAAATATGAAAATGGAGATCGACTTGGGAGTAGAAGGAGTAGAGCCTCAAAGCCTGGATATGACTATGAATGTGTTAATGAACTACACAGGCTTCGATAATGTAGAATCCATCACCATCCCGGATGAAGCAAAAAATGCAGAAATGAGAGCGCAATAAAAAAGAAAGAGCTTAAAAAGAAAGTGTGTAGTGTGAAAGAGGGGAGAGGGGAGTTAAGGAAGGAAAGTGCAAGAACGGCACCTTCCTTTTTTTTGAAAAAATGGAAGAAAGTTTAATATAAAGCAGGGAATGAAATGAACAGATTCTGAGTTATCCGGAAGGGATTATGTATAGGATTTTTACAAAGATTAAAAAGATTTTTAAAAGATTAATAAAAATAATAATTCATTCTAATAATATATAGATAAGCAAATAATCGATTTATCTTAATTTTAGCATTTACTGCTAAATTGTAAAAATTATGGCTTAAATGGTGTTTTCTGTTTTTTTAACAGAAAAGAACCAAGCTTCATGTTTCTACTATTCCCTCCCCCTCCCCCTCTTATACTCCACACTTCCCATCAATTATGATATACTAAATTTGTATATGCATTTATACTTAATTTAATAGGAGATAGGAGAGAAAAATGG
>JAAZME010000162.1 GCA_012798975.1 Gallicola sp. | reverse complement strand
AATGACTCGGGAAAAGAACTAATCCCTGCATTAATTGATCTTTACAACTGGGGCGATATTCATCAATATAAGCTAGTACCCTTAAATAAAGATCAGGCAGAGATATAAACCAATCATAGCAGCAGATAAAATTTGAGGTGGATACAATACATTTCTATCCTTTCCTGTGTTCTTCATTTATATAATGGAGAATTTCACTTTTACCCCCCTCTATCGGGAATCATTATTTTCATTTAAGAATTTCAGTACATGTGTTCCTATGCAGCCGGAAGACTATATCCTGGATAATATGCTTATACTATTAACCCCAGTACTTTTGATCGATCGTCCGATAGCGTATCGCTTCCATAAGATGAGCTGATTTTATCTCTTCGCTTCCTTCTAAGTCCGCTATGGTTCTTGTAAGTTTTAGAATCTTATTAAAGGAACGGGCGGAAAATTTATACTTTTGAAAAGCCGTCTGGATTACCTTTTCCAGTTCTTCTGAAAGAACAACGTACTTTCGAATCTGTCTTGAGCTCATCAGCCCATTGGTTGAAATATTCTCCTTTTCAAAACGCTTCTTTTGGATATCTCTAGCTTTCTGGACACGCTCACGAATCGCATCGGAACTTTCTTCCTTGCCTTTATCTGTAAGTTCCGAAAACTTTACCGGCTGAACTTCTACATGAATATCGATCCGATCAAGAATCGGGCGGCTTACTTTATTCAGATATTTTTGAATTTGCCCCGCAGAGCAGTTACACTCGTGGTTCGGATCTCCATTGTAGCCGCAGGGACAGGGATTCATTCCTGCTATAAAGAGAAAATTTGCAGGATAGGTCAAACTTGCTTGGGCTCTTGCGATTGTAATATTCTTTTCTTCTAAGGGCTGTCTTAGCACTTCTATCGTGGATTTGCTGAATTCTGGAAGTTCGTCTAAAAACAATGCTCCGTTATGAGCCAAGGAAATTTCTCCCGGCTTCGGTATTCTTCCTCCCCCGATAATCGAAACACTGGAGGATGTATGATGGGGATCTCTAAAGGGTCTATGTATAATCATTTTCCTTTTTCCAAGCTCCCCGGATACAGAATAGATCTTTGTACATTCGATAGCTTCTTCAAAGGTCATCTTCGGCAGAATGGAAGGCAGTCTCATGGCTGCCATAGTTTTCCCGGAGCCAGGCGGTCCGATCATCAAAAGATTATGTTCTCCTGCCGCTGCAATTTCCATAGCCCTTTTGAGCATAAGCTGCCCTTTAATATCGCTAAAATCGATATCAAAGACTTCCCTGTTTTCAAACTCAAAGAGCCCGTCGGATACAAAAGGCTCGATCTTTCTTTCCCCATTCAGATACTCTACAACTTCCTTTAAATCCTCAACGCAAATCAGTTCAATCCCCTTGACCATAGAGCTTTCTTCTTTGTTTTCTAAAGGAATGATACACTTTTTAAGCCCTAAACTCTGCAGTGAAATAATCATGGGAAGAGCCCCTTCCACTGGAAGGATCCTTCCGTCTAAAGAAAGCTCACCAAGAAAAGCCACCTCTTCTGAAGGCGGCTCGATAATTTCTCCCATAGCAGTAAGGATTGAAACAGCAATGGTCAGGTCCATTTGAGAACCTTCCTTTTTTAGATTTGCCGGTGCAAGATTTATAGTCAGCCTCCCCCTTGGAAAACTATAACCGATGTTTGCAATGGCAGCCCTTACTCTTTCTTTAGACTCTTTAATCGAAGTATCCGGAAGCCCTACCATATTAAAAGACCGAAGTCCCTTTGAGATATCAGCCTCCACTTCGATTTTATATCCTGTTAAGCCCTGGAGCACACAGGTGTTAATCTTAGAATACATTATTTACCTCACTATAAATCTAAAATTCTGATTTCATCTCCTTGGCGAACTTCTCCTTCATGAAGGACTTTAGCAAAGATCCCTTCCGTAGGCATAATGCAGTTTCCTACCTTTTGTTTAATAGCGCATCCTTTATGGCACTCTTTCCCGATCTGAGTGACTTCCATAACAGCAGAGCCCATCGTGAAAACTGTTCCTACCGGCAGTTCAAAGAGTACTAACCCTTCTGTTGTAATATTTTCCGCAAAATCGCCATGCTTTAAGTCGGGAAGGCCCATAGCCTTCATTTTATCGATACTTTCTTGGGAAAGAAGACTGACCTGGCGATGCCATTTCCCGCCGTGGGCATCTCCTTCTATTCCGAAATCCACCTTCAATTTCCCCACTTCTACCGGTGTCTTAATTACACCTTTTCGTTCGCTGATGTTCACCTCTAAAACTTTTCCGATCTTGTTGGAATCCGAAGCCTTAAAATGGCCGGATCGTCCGCCCTCTTTTTCAAGAAGTCTTAAAGAGTCGATACGCATTTCTCTGTCTATTGCCTTGCACATGTCATAAATCGTAAGGGCCGCCATAGCACAAGCATTTAAACTTTCCATTTCAATTCCTGTTTTTCCAGTGGTATCTGCACTTGCAAAAATTTCTATCGACTGGTCGTGGATCTCAAAATCAAGATCTACTCCCGTAATTAAAATATTATGGCACATAGGAATATTCTGGCTTGTATTCTTCGCAGCCATAATCCCAGCCACTTGTGCTACAGAAAGCACGTCTCCCTTTGCTATGGAACCTTCTTTTATTTTATCTGCTGTTTCTTTTTTCATGTGAATTGTACAAGCAGCAGTTGCTCTTCTTTTTGTATCTTCTTTTTCTGAGACGTCTACCATTCTAGGAAGTCCCTTTTCGTTAAAATGTGTTAGTTCCATCTATTATCCTCCGATAGTATTCATTTGATCTGGGTTGTAATCTCCATCTTCTAAATGATGAGATTCCGGTTTGTCGAAAATTGCATCCCTTAATAATTGTTCTACATCCTCTCCTTCCCGAAGAGGCTTTAAAAGATCAATTCTCTTTGTTGAGTGAAGGCATAACAAAATGCTTCCTTTGCAGTCGAGTCTTATCCGATTGCAGTTCGCACAGAAGGTGCAGGACACTGGATTGATAAAGCCTATTTCACCCTTGCCTCCGTCGATCTTATAATATTTTGCAGGACTGGATATATCCTTTGGAGGAATGGGAATCAATTTGAATTTCTCGATGATTTCTTCATTCGAAACAAATTGATCTTTATATTTCAGTGCTTCCCCTAAAGGCATCAGTTCTATAAAACGGACTGTAATCTCTTCATCTTTAGTCATTTCAATAAAGTCTTGTACTTCGTCGTAATTGAAATCTCTCATCACCACTACATTAAGCTTAATGGGAAGAAGACCAACCCTTTTCGCCTCTTTCATCCCTTCAAGGACCTTTTCCAAATCCCCGCCTCGTGTATTTTCTTTAAATTTCACAGGATCTAAAGTGTCCAGACTAATGTTGACACGGTCAAGACCTGCTTCTTTTAAAGCCTTCGCTTTTTCTTTTAATAAAATACCGTTGGTTGTCATAGCGATCTGCTCTATACCGATTTCCTTAAGCCCTTTGATCAGTTCAATATTACCCCTTTTAACGAGCGGTTCTCCGCCGGTTAAACGAACTTTCCGTATCCCCAGGTCGTAGAAAATCTTTGCAATTTTCAAATATTCTTCAATTGTCATCACATCTTCGTGATCCACATAATCGATCCCTGTTTCAGGCATACAATATTTGCAGCGAAGATTGCATTTATCTGTTAGAGAAATTCTTAAATAATTAATTTCTCGATTAAACTGATCTTTCATAATTATCACCTAGTGACATTATACCACAAGAAATACAGCGATAGGGTATTAATTGCAACACCCTAATAAGAATAGGAAGTGTGATAGATCAGCTCTTTCTCTTTTCGAAAAATATTTTTATAAGGATCCATAAACTCCTGTTTGAATTCTAAGACCATACCGCTGTTTTCACCTAATAGTTTGCCAAATACAGACAAATTTTCCTTTACATTATTTTCATAATTAAAGTACATCCCATTCCAATTTGTTTTTGCAAGAAATCGGGTATCTCCTCGGTCTACAGCGATTCCTTCCATATTGATCTCTTCTATTCCAGCAAAAAGAATCCTTTCTCCATCCATAAAAACCGGCCCGCTAATGGGTTTTCCTGATTCCCGAGCCTCTTGCCACAACGCTTCCGGATTTTCAGATTCTTCATATTTTTCCAATAGAGCAAGATAATCCTCTTCATCGATAGTATAGACATTCCCTTCCTGTGAAAAAAGCACAGCTTTGTCTTCAATTCTTGTTAAGCTGTTATGGGTTATTCTAGACAGCAGCTCCTCCATCTCTATAGAATCCATAGCGTGGAAAGGGGTTTCTTCTTCTAAAGCAGGGATTGGCAGATCTCTTGCAAGCAGATGGAAATTAAAAGTTTGTTTTATGCCTTTTCCCTCTATTTTAAAAGAAAGCTGCAGTTCATTGCCGGATATTTTCTTATGAGTTATTATCAAATTATGTACCCCTAACGTCTCATTGCTGTAAGGTGTTGTACCGACTTCTTCCGCTTTATCATTTCCTAACAAATCTTTAAAATATTTCATTTTTATTTCATCTTCTAATAGAAATGCTGCTATGGATTCTCCCTTTAGCCTCTCCTGTTCCATCCATAACTGATGTGTACTGATCCTATTATGAGAGCGTATGGAGACTATCATAAAGGTAATAATCGTAAACAATAGCAGTCCTATAAGTAAAGCAAATATTGAAATATAGCCTTTACGTTTCATTGATCTTATCTCCCACATACACCTCCATGCTATAGCTCCTATTATCTGTCGTTGTTATATTTAGGCGGATCATATGGCGGCTGCTATCGTAATAGCTTCCCTGAAGAGAGGAAATTTCTTCGGCAATAATATTATTTCCTTTGTTGATATCGCCTGCCTCTGTAAACGGTTTATCTGTTTTCAATGTTCTTCTTCTTAGTTTTTCGCGATTTAGGGTATATAAGACAAACTGCCTCTCTTCCTTTGTTTCCCCATAAGGTTTTATCTCTAATATAAATCCCAAATCCTCCCCGGAAGTATGATTTTTATCCTTTACACTATGTATCTTATAAGAACGATTAATTTCCCTTTCGATATAATCCACAGCTCCTCTGCCGTTAAAAAGCAGCTGATCTCTTTGAACTGTAAAATCCATTAAATCAATAGAAAACCCCAACAGCCGAACCAATATCATGATCAGTATAAAACTAATGGAGATCGCCGTTAATACTTCAATCAGGGTAAAGCCTTTAGCGGCGGAGAAAGACTTCAAGTTCCATTCTTTTATTTTCATCATCTACCACCCCGACAGTTAGTTTCTTAAGTCCCTCTATCTCTTCCGTTCGATAATCATAAGAAAAATCTTCATGACTTTCTACTCCTGTTTCAGGATCTCTATTCTCCAGCATATTTCCTTTAACTCTTGCCATCACAGATTTTAAATACAGAATCTGCCGAACCTTTTCATGTGTGTCTTCTTCAAGAGTTAAAGCTCTATTAATATTGGGCAGCGTCAACATAGCAATAAGTCCCAATATAAACAAACCTACTAAAACTTCTGTTAATGTAAATCCTCTTCTCATATTATTTGCTCCAACGAATATAGCCAGTTCCCGGCTGTATAGTTATTTCATACTCTCTATTTTTACCAACAAAAATCAAAGTTTCTCCTCTGTCTGGCGCTCCGCTTTTTAAAAATTCAACCTTGCCAATCGACTTTGCTCTTCTTATATATGTGTACTTTTTACCATCTGAAAAATCCTCACTGGATAAAACAACAATGAAATTACCCCCCTCATCCGTAAAATTTACATAGGTTCTTTTACCTGATGAAATTGCTTTGTTTCTGGAAAATCTTAACTGATTAACCATCGTTCTTATCTCAACCTTCTCGGATATTTCTGTAAAGAAATCAAAACGCATAACGGCTACAGATACCAGGATTCCTATTAAAGAAATCACTAAAAGAAGTTCTAATAATGTAAAGCCTTTTTTCATAACCCCCACCCCAAAAAATAATAAATCGGAATATTTAATGGCAGATACAAAATGTAAGCTGCGGTTATTATTGGAACAAGGGGAATTTCATCTTTCCGGTCTTTCCCCTTCATCAAAAGAAACAATCCAACAATCCCCCCTAGTATGGAAAAGAGCAGAAAAAAACCAAATCCTTCTAATAATGTCATATTCATTCCGATTAAGATAAATATTGAGATATCCCCTGTTCCGATATATTTTTCTTTTTGAAGTATAAAGAAGGATAATAGAAACAGCGATATAAAGACTGCCATTTTTACCCAGCTAACCTCTTTCATTATCCCTTGTAAAACAAAAAGCAGACATAAAATTACCAGATCCTGTAAATAAACTTCTCCTGATGTGTAATCGATCCGAGCCATGGCAACTAAAACACTGATACTAAAAAAATATAGCAGTCCTTCTGCTATTGGATAATAGAGGAATAACAGTACTGCCATAACACCATGAATCATTTCAAAGACTGTATATTCTAGAGGGATTGTACTGCCGCAAAATCTGCATTTCCCTTGTTGAAATACATATCCCAAGACTGGTACCAGCTGCCATCCATAAAGTTTTCTTCCGCAATTATCGCAATGAGAAGGAGGCCACAGGAGAGATTCTCCTGCAATCCTTCTCGATACATAGACATTGAAAAAACTGCCCCAAATAAGTCCAAAAGTAAAAGCGATAAGATAAATCATATTAATCAAGCGCTACTGCCGCTGGAGTAACATTGACTGTACCATCTGCCTCAATTTCCACTGTATAATAATCAGGTGTGACATCGGTTTTATCATTATTTTTTGCTCCTTTTGGCACCTTAATCTCTTCTGGTTTGTCTACATATTCTTTGATCTTTCCCCCTGCTTCTGAACCAGTCACCCATGTTTCTTCCTTGGCTCCTTCATTCGCTATGTAATTCTGTGCTGCGCCTTCTAAAATCCGAACATTAGAATTATGAGCTGTTGTTGCTGATTTTGCTCTCGATTCGTTGTATCTCGGGATGGCAATAGCTGCAAGGATCGCAAGAATAGCTATCACTACGATTAATTCAATAAGCGTAAATCCTCTTTTCTTCCTTTTTAAAACTGCTGCTTTCATATCATAATTTCCTCCTTCATAATATTATCTATATCATCATGAAAAATCATGTTATTTTTAGAAAGAATAGTTGTTAATTAAGTCAAACATCGGTGTGGCGATAGCAATGACGATGTATCCGATCACAACTGCCATCATTATAATCAGCATTGGCTCTAAAATGCTTACAAGGCTTTTTAAAGCATATTCTGTTTCTTTCTCATAAAACACTGCTGTTTCGTCTAATATACCGCCTAGGTCTCCAGTATTTTCCCCTACCCGTATCATAGAGACCAAAATATCCGGAAAGATTTTTTTACCGCTGAACGTCCTCCAAATATCCTCTCCTTCTGAAATCTTCTCTATCATTCCATACAGCTCTTCTTGATAGTGAAGATTTGATATTCCATCCGCTGTAATCTTTAAAGACTCTAAGAAAGGAATCGCGTTTTTATTTAAAATGGACAAGGTTCTAACCATATGGCCTGTTTGGATTTGAATAAGATATTTTGAAATAAATGGGATAAAAAAGATTATTCTATCCGTCTTCTGTCTGTACCTCTTATTTCTCAACAATATCGCTGCAATCATAATCAGCACAGCAAATATCGCTATAAGAAATATACCGTAATGGTTAAAAAACGAACTTATATCTATTAATATCCGTGTTGATATGGGAAGATTATTTCCAGTATCTTCAAATAAATTCACAAATGTAGGCAGTACATTTTGGAATAAAAAAAACAACACTAAAAACAAAGTGCCTAATAAAATAATAGGATAAGCCAATGCTTGGCTTATCTTTTGTTTCATTTCGTATTCTCTTTCATAATAATAAGACAGCTGCTCTAGTACTACAGATAATCTTCCCGTTTCTTCCCCTGCACGAATCATAGAAAGAAATAAAGAGCCCGATATTTTTTCACCTTGGAACGCAATTGAAAGACTTTCTCCTTCTAATATTTTCTTATGTACATTTGTTAATATCTTTTGCAGCGATTTTAGTTCTTTTTGAGAACTTAGAAGTGCAAGGGCCTCATCTACACTTACTTTCGCCTTTAAGAGCGCCGAAAACTGGCGGAGAAAAATACTGAGCTGTTTTCGATTTATCCCGAAGGAAATTTCTGTGTTCAGAAGTTTTTGAATAGAACTTCTTTGAATATCCATAACCTACTCCATTTCTACCATTAATCTTGCCACTTCCTCTACCGTGGTTCTTCCCTCTAAAACATAATCCATTCCTTTGTCCAACAACGAACGGATACCCTTCTTCTTTCCTAAGGTTCGAAGAGACTTGCTGTCGGTCTTTTCATGAATTAAATCCATAAAATCCTGATCTATAGGAAGGATTTCCATAATCGCTTCCCGTCCTTTATAACCGCCATGACATCTGTCGCAGCCGACAGCTCTATAAACAGATCCTGTTTTCCCGAATTTTTTTAACAACTGCTGTTCTTTTATATTCGGTTCTTCTTGGACTTTACAATAGGGACAGAGCTTTCTTACAAGGCGCTGCGAAATAATACCATTGATACTTGATTTTAATAAGTACGCTTCAATTCCCATATCTAAAAGTCGTACAATTGTAGAATAGGAATCGTTTGTATGCACAGTTGTAAAAATTTTATGACCTGTTATCGCCGCTCGAATAGCAATTTGAGCCGTTTCTAAATCTCGAATCTCCCCGACCATAATTATTTCAGGATCCTGCCTTAAAACAGAACGAAGGGTACTGCTAAATGTCAGCCCGATCTCTTCATGAACTTGAATTTGATTAATACCATCCATTTTATACTCTACGGGGTTTTCTATTGTTACGATATTAACTTCTTCTTGATTGAGTTCTCTAATAAGTGAATAAAGTGTAGTTGTCTTTCCGCATCCAGTAGGACCTGCTAAAATGACAATGCCATTTTCATATCGCAAAAGTTCTTCTATCTGCCTGCCATCCTCTTTAGTAATTCCTAAATCCTCTATGGATCTTTGAAATTTTATAGGATCGAGAATTCGAATTACAATTTTTTCGCCGGCTATTGCCGGTATAGAAGAAACTCTCATGTCGACTTCCCGTCCTTCTATCTCAAAGGTATATCTCCCGTCCTGAGGTAAACGTTTTTCAGCTATATCCATACCGGACAGAATTTTTATTCTAGCGATGATTCCTGAATGATATTCTTTTTCCATCAAAAGGTGATTGTACAATTTGCCATCTATCCGAAAACGGATTCGAAGCCTGTTTTGATACATTTCAAAATGAATATCCGATGCCTGCTGTTCTATCCCTGAGACTATAATGGTCTCTAACAATCCGGGAATATTTAGCGAACTTTCCGCCTTTTCCTCTACAGTTTCTCTTTTAGCAAACACAAAATCACCTACTTTTTAAGATAATACTACAGTTATTTTTTACCCACTTTCTTTAATTATTCACAAGATAAACTGTTTCTAATATTATATCCAAAATAAGGGAAATCAGCAAAACAATATAACGCCTTAATGCTGATTTCCCTCTCATTTCTACTGCCAGCAGACACTGCCGCCTCAGGTATTGGCTGCAGAAGTCAGGAGGAACCATTGAACCATTAGAATAAAAAGGATCATTGCAGCAAGATGATTGTATCCGTCGAAATCTTTTTTATTCCATTTAGAAAAACCGATTACAAGAAGTCCTAAAAAAAGCATCCCCAATACAATCCCCAACACTCCTCGTATTCCCTGCTAATTAACGAAGGGAAGTATCCTCACTATGGAAGGAAAAAAACCAAAACCGCTTAAAATGCATATCCCTATAAAATAGATACGGTCATTTCGAAAGAACAATACTTTTTTCTCAAAGGTCATCAGCCCATACAATACAAAAGCCCCAATTCTAAAAATATTTCCCAGCTCTAATAAAACATTCATATTATTTCCCTTTTAATCCCGCACCGCAAAGGGAGATTAAACATTCACCGATTTCAAATTCTTTCTGATGTTCTAAATAGGCTCCGTATACCGCAGCTGTAGTCGGTTCTGTATAAGTTCCTTTTTGTGCTAAAAGAGACTGTGCTTTGCCGATAATATTCTCGGAAACCGTTAAAAACTGCACCTGATGCTTTTTCGCATATTTTAAAATCTCTTCCCCTCTTAAAGGAATTCCGATAGCGATCCCTTCTGCTTTTGTTTTTTTAGGAATGATTTTAGCCGGAGCATTCAGCCCTTCTTTTGCAGCCCTTTCAAGAGGATTGCAGCCTTCGCTTTGCACAGCGTAGATTTTCGGCATTTTTTCAATCAAGCTGCTTCTTTTTAAATCTTCTAATCCTTTCATAATCCCTAAAAACAGTGTTCCGTTTCCTACAGGAATCATAATATTGTCTGGAATCCGCTTTAACTGCTCGAAAACTTCATAGATATATGTTTTCGTTCCTTCATAAAAGAAAGGATTATATACATGGCTTGCATAAAAGATCTGTTCCTTTTCTGCTTTTTCCCGAGCCGCTTCTGCGCAATGATCTCTGGAGCCCGGTATGATATCAACTTTTGCTCCATGGCTTTCAATCATTTCTATTTTCTTTGGAGAAGTCCCTTCTGGAACAAAGATATTGCATTGTATACCGGCTTTTGCAGCATAGGCTGCGATACTATTGCCCGCATTACCGCTGCTATCCTGAATCACTTCTTCTATCCCCAACCTTTTGCAATGGGCTATCAAGGCTGCTGCTCCACGATCTTTAAAAGACAATGTCGGCATCATATAATCCATTTTAAACAAAAGATCCCCGTCTTTTACAATATCCGTCTTCCCTTCTCCTAAGGTGACTTCTCTCCACTCTTCTCCCTCTAACGCCATAAACCTATGGTATCGAAATTGATTCCATACATTTCGATCTATATCCTCTTTTTTTAGAATAGGCTCATATTCCAATATCCACAACCCGCCGCATTCGCACTGAAAGGATTTTGTACTGACCTCTTCCTCATGTCCGCATTTTCCGCATCTATATTTCATACTTCACCTCCCAAAAAAATCCAATGGCTTCCCATTGGATTTAAAAATTTTATTTAGCATCTTCTTTTAAATATTCTTTTGCCCAATCAAGATCTTCTTTAATATAAGCCATATACTTGTTAATCTCGTTAATTAAGCGGTTTTTAGAAGATTCTTCCTCGGAACCTGTCGAATAAATACTGATTTTTCCACCATCTTCTAATTTGATTTCAAAATAATATTTAGAATATAGATCTTCCTTAACATTTCCTTTGAAAAGTTCCACATTATCTTTTTCTAAAACTTTTTCAAAAGAATAGATTTTACCGTTAAGATCTCTTCTTGACACCAATTCTACTTCCGGTTCTTCGTTATCATTAAGAATATCAAAACAAGTTTGGCTCCAAACTGGAATATTATTATAGTATTCATCCATTTGTTTTTCGATATCAGAAACTACTTCTTCTTTAGAATTTCCTTCTGCGCTGATAACGAAACGAGAATATGGATTTACCTCAAAGAAAAATTCATAGTTGAATTTTGAATCAGAATTATCGATATCCGTAAATACTGAAACTGTTCTAATTCTACCATAAGGCACAACTTTTCTGCTGTTCTCTGCAATCATATGTGATCCTGCCATGATACAACACCCCTTCATATAATAATTTATTTTTGTAGATAATTTATCTTACTTCTTACAGTATATCATATGTCAGAAAATTTAAAATGCTCTTTTTACTGTTCCTCTCTTTTAAGAGTCTATTGTGATTGATAGGATGTATCTGGGAAATATATAAAATAGATAGAATGGATAAAAAGAATAAGGAGGGCATGATGAAAAAAGCAGCTTTAACGGACTTAATAAAAAGAGAAGATGTAGTGTTTTTCAATTTCGTAGATCATGGAAATCTCTATTCCAGGCCTATGACAGTACACGATAATAAGGATGGCACCATTTTCTTATTAACCTCAAGAAATTCTGAACTGTATCATCTATTACAAACATTAACTATCGTCAATTTGACTTAAACAAAAGAGAATACTTTTCTTGTATTGCAGGGAAATATACTTGGAGCCAAGACAAAAAACTAATAAACGAGTATTGGGATGAAATGGCAGAACAATTATTAAAATTACCGAAAGATGATTCATCTGTGACTGTGGTTCAGTTTAAAGTCGAAGAATTCCATTACTGGAAAACTCCTACTGAAAAATCAGTAGAATAATACATATTTTTTCATAAAGAAAGAGTCTTAAAAGGCTCTTTCTTTTTTGAATTTCTCTCATGGGTAAACGGTCATAAATTAGGGTATTATTATAACGAATTAGTACTAGAATGATTGAAAGGAGATTTTTATGAAAAGAGCAACATGGCAAGAAGTATTAGATTTCTGGTTTGATCCGAAACATATTCCTCTGCAGTTTGAAGAAAATGATAAATTTGACGAAAAAATCAGAGCAAATTTTCTAGAGACATGGAAAGCCGCCTCCGAAGGGCTTCTTGTAGAATGGAGAGAAAACGTAAGAGGGCGATTGGCAGAAATCATTGTACTAGATCAGTTCTCAAGGAATCTGTGGCGGGATGATATCCGTACCTATACACAGGATAAAATGGCAATCGCTTTAGCTCAAGAACTGGTAATGCACCCGCTCTATGGCGAATTAGAAATGGAAGAAAAACATTTTGCAGTGCTTCCCTTTATGCATTCCGAGTCCTTGGAGCTCCATGACTGGGCGATGCCTTATTACGAACAAATCGGCGATGAGGATCTCCTATGGTTTGAAAGAAAACACCGTGAAGTATTAGAAAAATTTGGCCGCTACCCTTATCAAAACGATGACCTGGGAAGAGAGTCGACTCCAGAGGAAATCGAAATTCTAAAAGAGAAAAAAGGCCATTTCTACGACAAAGAAAAATAAAGCGCATGAAAGCGCTTTATTTTATTTCCGTTAAATGTTCTTGCTCATAAGAACTTATAAAATGATAGACTACCCTTTGAAGTTTTATTCTAAGCTTAGGATCTTCTATCCTTTCCTCCAACTGAATGTTCTGATACCTTCCATTTATAAGAAAACAGCTTTCTTCTATAATTCCATGCCGCAGATAAAATATTTTCTGCCCCTCTTCTATCTGTATAATTAAAAAATACTCTTTACGGATAAACCTCGAAAATTCATGGACTTCTCTTTCCAGATTTTTTAATGATTGAATTAAATCTCGATAAAAAGCTGCCCTCTCAAAATGAAAGGAAGCGGATGATTCTCTCATTTTGTTTCTTAAAGTCTCTAAAAACAGTTCATACTCGTCCGGATTTTGAAAACAGTCTTTTAGAACTCTGCTCGTCTGTTCTAATTCTATTCCAGAATTTCTTACAGGTATCGGAGAATAAAAGAAAATATAATTTCCATCTTGTTTATGAATCGGATATAAACAAGATAGATCGCTTATAAGCCTCTTTAAACTATGGAAGTTTTTAAGCGGACCTACCGTTTCTTCAGATTTGGTATAACTAATGCTAAGGGGCTCTTTTTTATTCTCAAAAGACAAATACAATCCCCTTCTAGATCTTTTCATCTGACTGTTATAAAAAGGCTGCAGTAAATGTATCTTTCTGCATTCTAAATAACGGGCTTCTAAGTCTGTGTCCGTTCTGGTAATGGCAATATCTTTTATAAAAGGCTGCATATTTTTAGCTTTATGCCATTTCGGATTTTCTAAAAAATAAGAACTGACTCTATTTTTTAGACTGACCGATTTCCCTACATAGATAACCCTCTGAAAAGAATCCAGCATTTCGTAAACTCCGGGACTTTTAGGAAGGTTTTTTAGAATATTTATAATATTTTCATCCATTCTACTCTCCCTTCCAGTACGAATCCTATTTTAAAAAATAGTAGTATAGCACGATATCTTCATACGTACCGTTTTTCATCAAAAACCCTCCGGGTATTTCACCAATCTTTATAAATCCCAAGCTTTCATACAGTGCGTGAGCTGAAGAATTCGTTTTTACAACAGCGTTAAACTGGTGGATTCTGTATCCTAATTCTTTCGCTTGTTTTAAACTATGCTCTACCAATTTCCTGCCGAGACCTTTTCCTCTAGCAGCTTTCGAAACAGCATAGGAAGAGTTCGAAATATGGCCGCACCTTCCAATACTGTTGGGGTGAATAATATAAAGACCTTCAACCTTCCCATTGATTTGCGCAACTGCAGAATAATCCTGTTCTAAAAAGAAACGGCCGTCTTGTAATTCCTCCATTTGAGGAAAGGCAATTCCTTCCTTCACGATTTCATTCCATATCCGGATCATTGAAGGAAGATCTTTTTCTTCCATTTTTCGGATGATGATTTCCACGATTTACTCCTCTCTTAAATCTTTTTTCATCATTCTATGTTCGATTCCCCCATCTAGAAATATATCGCCGTAAGGAGTATATCCCAGCTTTTCGTAAAAAGGAACTGCTGAGAGCTGACCGCCTAGAATGATTTTCTTATATCCTAATTCTCGAGTCTTCTTTTCCATCTCTTCCATCACAAGTTTGCCAAGTCCTGTGCCACGTTTCTCTTTTGCAACTGCAACTCGTCCAAATTTAACCTTCTCTCCGCTTTTTGGAAGAATTCTTCCTGTAGCCGCAGCCTCCTCTCCATCATAAATAGAAAGATGATAGCAATCTTTTTCGAACTCATCCACTTCTTCTTCCGCCGGCACTTTTTGTTCTTTCACAAACACTTCCTTGCGAAGCCGCAGCCCCTCTGCATAACTTTTGCTCTCTAGATCTCTAGTCCAAATAATTTCCATATTCAACCCCATTTCCTATCTTTTCTCTTGTTTTAGCACAATCCCCTAAAACCATAATTCTTAAATCTATTTGTCTCTCAATCAGAAAAACCCGTTCTATTTCATGACTATTTTTTGTTTTTATAAAAATTCATTTTGATATAACAAAAGAAAAGCGGAGCTTTTCAACCACAACTCCCCTCCCCCTCTATCACATTATGAAGCCCTCTTTAAGTCAAGTAGTATTTTGATTTGCACGCAGGTCAGCAGATCGTTCTTCGCCAAATGGAAAAACTCATTTGGAGAACGAGTTGCACCAGACCTACTAAAGTTTTTTCAAAAACACTAGTTAGGTCTAGCTCATGCCGATCATTTCCCAAGAATGGTGTTTTTACATTCTTGGCTGGAAATGATCGGCCACACTTCTTTTAATCCCCCAATTTAACAGGCGGTTTGCTTCGGAGCGATTTATATACATACTGCCCTGTAAAGTCTGTATTTGTCATTTTGTCTTCTTCTGCTAGATCATTAAAATGCCACCATTCAGAGGCTAACGGCGTCAAGCCATGATCTGTACAGTATTTTTGGAGGCGTATAGCATATTCGGTCATCGTAGGTGCCAGTTTCGCATTTTTCCATTCTTCAGAAGAAGATGGTTTTACAGGTTCTGTAAAAACAATCGATCTTGTGCTCAATTCATTAATTGCTGTAGGCATTTGAAAATCCGAGTGTTTTGTCACTTCCAAATATTCGTAGTCTCCGGAATACTCCATTCTTTGATCCTTGATTAATGCTAAAGACAAATCAATGGCATAACCATACTGATGATTCGATACACCTCTTCCCGCAAACCAATCCATAGACCAAGGCGGCGATTCAATGCCTGCCAGCACTTCTTCATCGTTATAAGCTAAATTTTCAAGTCCATCTACCATAACTTCCTGAGCACTTAACGGCCGATATCCTTCGTAGACCACTAAAGTTTCTCCATTCTCCAACGCTTCCTGCTGGATATTATGGATTTTCTTTGCTGTCCCGTATAGGACTGGAAGGATAAATCTTTCCTGAGAAAAGCGTTCATTATAATCTGTTCCAGGGTATATTAATTGACCTGTAACACCTGGGATATCTTTTCTTGACGAACGATCTTTGGAAGCGTAAGTATTGATTCCATCATAGACGATAGAAGGAACTACATCCGGGAGATTGATCATGCAATAAGAAGATTCTACATAGCCTTCCTGCTGTTCGTACCGAATCTTCCACCAGCCTTCTATTTCTTCAACTATTTCAAAAGGCTTTCCTCCTGGAATAGTACCAAGTATGTCTGCTTCCAATTCCGGTTCTATGAAAAGTTCCCTTGGAATAGTCGTAAATCCCGTTGATCCTTTTACAGGCAGTTCGAATTTCCCTTCATAACGAATATATTCTTTTTTGTTTTCTTCCGGCTGAACTTCCTTCGGCTGCTCTTCTTTTTGAATCGGAGTTTCCTGCTTTGTTATATTCTTTTCTCCGCAAGCACTAAAGATAAGAGCCATCGCCAGAATTAATACTATTTTTTTTATTATCATACTAACACCTGTCTTATTTAAATGGATTATATTTTGTTGCCTTCGTGACAGTAGCGTTTTTAACTGCTCCTGCGAAGGATTTTATAATCGTTACTGAATTTGTGCGGATAATTCCTCCCAACATCCCTGCAGCCTGCAAAGATGAGGTTCTTCTTAAAAACTTTCTAGATGGATTCGTCATAGCTGTTAAATACTTCCGCGTTACAATCCCTACCCTTAACGTCAATAAAGCATTTACAGATCCTTCCATTAACGAATTCACTACTAAATTCGTTATCTGAACAGACCCTGGAATAAGAGAAAGGACACTTCCTCCAATGATCGATGCAACTAGAGGCTCTATTTGTTCTTCTATAATATCAAAATCTTCTATACTTCGGGCAATAAATATCACTCCGGCTACTCTCGTATATAAAAATATCATTCGTGCAATACTCGGACGCCCTTCATAAATACGAGTAATCGTCCACATCATTTTCATCAGTGTCGCCAGTATAACAACACCGTCGAGGACTCCGTTTTGAGAGATCGCCGTTGTTAAAAATACTGCATTTCCATTTTGTGCAATCACCGAATCGCTGTATTCTTCCAATACATCATAAGCCCGCATAATTTCTTCTGTGCTGATTTCTCCTGACCACTTGAAACCTTCTTGTTTTAAGATTCTATTTCTCTGCAGACGATCATAGACATCCACTACGTACTTTTTATACTCTTCATCCTTCGGATTTTCCGGAAGTTCCAAGACTTTTGGATAACGGAAAAAACTCACAAGAGAAAGTGTAATTGTACCGGCAATAATAAAAGCAATCACTGCAATAAAGACTGCTGCAAAGTTTTCACTAAAGCCAGCAACATTCCTATAAAGCTCTGCAAACTGATTGAACACAAATACAATAAATATTATGATCAAACTAAGCCTGATTAGAACAAGAATATTACGAAAGTTCTTTTTCCACTGATTCATTTCTAAGCTCCTTTTAGATAATAAACATCATTAATATTGCCGACAGAGAATTTCTGAATATATGTCCTGCTGTAGATGAGAACAATCCTCCATTGTCTTTTAAATATAAATACACAAAACCCGCTGCCATGGGAAGATATACCACGATTTCTTTCAGATTCGCAAACATTACATGAACCCAAGCGAAGAGTAGGATGGAAATTATAGACATAACAGTCTTATTAATCTTCCTGCCCACCTTTCCAATCAATATTTCTCGATAGATACATTCCTCTGTGATGGGTCCGGCTATCCCAACAGAAAGAATAAAGAGAAGGGCTGGCACTTTTTTAAAGGCTGTTGTAACAAGATCCTGATTTTGAGCCGACTGGATTTTGAATATATTTACAAGGACCGCTCCGACAACAATCGTTCCGATATAGACTGCCGCCTGTCGAACCAAAAACTTCCTTTTGTTCTCAAAAGATTTTTGAAAAGAGTCTTTGTACTCCTTTCTAAAAACTACAACTCCTATTATCGCTAAAAGGATATAGTTCAATAATGGAATCATATTCGAACTTATTCCGAAGGACTCCGGCAGCGATGTCCATAAAAATCCGATCGGAGTAAAAATCAGCACGATATATAATAAAAAGTAAACCATCTTAAATATCATAACAACCTCATAAAATTACATTTCTTCTTTTAAATTTCTCTCTACACAAGAATAAAAATCCTTCTCCATATTTTCGTTCTCTTTTACTATTTTTCCCTGTACCATAGAGGAAGATCCTCCTCCCCGCAGATTTTCTTTCATTTCCTCAAAGATAACCTTCGCCTGTTCTTTCCTCGATGCAATTAAGAACTGATCTTTGTTCAAATGCAAAAACAGATTTTGGCATTTAGATAAGAGCTCATTCGCTATCACTCTCCCGTCTTCCATATCTGCATCAAGTTTTAGATAAAGATTTTCCTGTTTCTCAATCTTTTCCGTTAAAGCAAGTATTTTCTCTTTTTT
>JAAZME010000365.1 GCA_012798975.1 Gallicola sp. | reverse complement strand
GGGACAAAAATCTCTTTTCGACATTATGGAAGAAGATGGACCCAAGCCGGTCTCTGAAATTCAGTATAAAAATCATCAAGAGTATAATAAAAAAGATCTTTTAAAATTTGAAAAGGAAGTTTTAGGGGTTTATCTAACAGATCACCCTCTTCGTCCCTACGAGGAATGGATCAATAAATATTCGAATTTTACAATGATTGATTTAAAAGAAGAGATTTCTCTTGCAGAAGCGAAGTGGGATCAAAAAGAAGTGACAATGGTAGGAATTGTCGAATCGATCAATAAAAAATTTACGAGAAACAATCAGCTTATGGAATTTGTCAAATTTGAAGATTTATATGGTATGATCGAATTAATCGTATTTCCGAAATTATACGATAGATACGGCTCGTTAATGATAGAAGATCAGGTTCTTATGGTGAAGGGAAGACTTTCTTTAAGCGAAATGGAAGAACCTAAACTGATTGTAGATAAAGTAGAAGAACTAGACAAGAATTTACCCTCTGAAAAAATATATATTAAAATAACACCATCCATAGAGTCGCAGACAGTAGAAGACATAAAAATATTTCTGCGCAGCTATACTGGAGAACAAAAAAGCCCGATTCAGTTTTATTTTTCCCATTCTGGAAAAAGTTTTGTTTTAAAAAAGGAAATGTGGGCAGATGCAGAGGATGAAAATCTTATAAAAGAATTAGAAAAAAGACTGGGAAAACAAAATGTTAAAGTAGTATAGAAAGAGGTGTTTTATGAGAACGATAGGTGTATTAACAAGCGGGGGAGACGCCCCGGGAATGAATGCGGCAGTTCGATCGATAGCAAGAACTTGCATATTCAACGGAATTCGAGTCATGGGTATCCGCTACGGATATGACGGGCTGATTAATGGAAATATTTACGAGATGAATGTTTCTTCCGTTGCCGACATTATCCAAAGGGGAGGCACTATCTTAGGTTCTGCCCGAAGCGATGAGTTTATGACAGAAGCTGGAAGAAAGAAAGCTTTTAATATTATAAAAGATTTTGGAATAGAAGGTCTTATCGTTATCGGCGGAGACGGCTCCTTTAAAGGGGCTAAAGCGTTAAGCGACATGGGCATTAAAACCATCGGACTTCCCGGGACCATCGACAACGACATGGGTTATACAGATTATACGATTGGTTTTTGGACCGCGATAGAAACAGTCATTGATGCGATAGGAAAATTAAGAGATACTTCCTCTTCTCACGGAAGAGCAAATGTTGTAGAAGTAATGGGCAGAAACTGCGGAGACCTTGCTCTGTATGCAGGAGTTGCAGGCGGGGCAGAAAGTATTGTTATTCCTGAAGAGCCATTCGATATCGATGCGATCTGCAAGAAAATTCTCCAAGGACGAAAAAGAGGAAAAAGACATCATATTATCGTTTTAGCAGAAGGGGCAGGAAAAGCTTCTGAATTAAAGGAAGAGCTGCAGAAACGAACAGGAATTGAAACGAAGGCGACAATGCTGGGTCATGTTCAGCGTGGTGGATCTCCTTGCGCCTACGATAGAATTTTAGCGACGGAAATGGGGAACAAAGCAGTAGAGCTGCTTTTAGAAGGAAAATCTGCATTGGCTCTGGCAACTCAAAGAGGCCAGATTGTGGATATGGATATTACAGAAGCGGTAGAAACAACAAATGAATTGAATCAAGAGCTTTACAGTATAGCAAATGAAATTTCAATTTAG
>JAAZME010000159.1 GCA_012798975.1 Gallicola sp. | reverse complement strand
TAAGTTTTCCGATAACTTTCATATCTTCTTCATCAGCACCTCTAGTTGTAACAGCAGGTGTACCGATACGTACTCCAGAAGTTACAAATGGGCTTTCAGGATCATTAGGAATAGTGTTTTTGTTTACAGTAATATTTACTTCGCTTAATAGAGCTTCAGCTTCTTTTCCTGTAAGACCTAAATCACGTACGTCTAATAATAATAAATGGTTATCCGTTCCGCCAGATACTAAACGGATTCCGCCTTCTGTAAGCGCTTCGCCTAATGCTTTGGCATTCTTGCATACTTGGTCGATGTATTGTTTATATTCGTCAGATAATGCTTCTTTGAAAGCTACAGCTTTACCAGCAATAATATGCTCTAATGGTCCACCTTGTAATCCTGGGAATACAGATTTGTCAATTAGTTTCGCATGTTCTTCTTTACAAAGAATCGCTCCACCTCTAGGTCCACGAAGAGTTTTGTGAGTAGTAGTTGTTACTACATCAGCGTAAGGAACTGGATTTGAATGCTTTCCAGCTGCTACTAAACCAGCTACGTGAGCCATATCTACCATAAATAAAGCTCCAACTTCTTTAGCGATTTCTGAAAATCTTTTAAAGTCGATTTCTCTAGGATATGCACTAGCACCAGCTACGATTAGTTTGGGTTTTGCTTCTTTAGCTTTTGCTAAAACATCATCATAATCGATAACTTCGTCTTCGTTAACACCATAACTTACAAAGTTGAATACTTTTCCTGAAATGTTTACTGGTGAACCATGAGTTAAGTGGCCACCTTCTGATAGGTTCATTCCTAGGACAGTGTCTCCTGCTTTTAGTAAACCAAAGTATACAGCAACGTTTGCATCCGCACCTGAATGTGGTTGAACGTTTGCATGATCTGCTCCAAAAATCTCGCATAATCTTTTTCTTGCTAAATCTTCAGAAACGTCAACGTGCTCGCAACCGCCGTAATATCTTTTTCCTGGATATCCTTCAGCGTATTTGTTTGTTAATGTAGAACCATTCGCTTCTAATACCGCTTCAGAAACAAAGTTTTCTGATGCAATAAGTTCAATGTGTTCTCTTTGTCTTTGTGTTTCTTTTACGATTACCTCGTAAATTTCTGGATCATAGTTTTTTAAATTGTTTAATGGGTTCAATTCAAATTCCTCCTATTTTATTATTCTTTCTAATCTTATCACATTTGACGAACTTATGAAAGCATTTTCATCAAATATTTTTATTACAATAATTGCAAGCCCTACACAGAACAATCCTATAAGGAAAGAATATATTTCGTATGACTCGATATTCATACGGCTGAACACATAAATACTAATAACCAATCCCAGAATAAAGGCGATTAAAGGAACTGTATACAACAATAAAGAATACTTCAAAAGCTTTCCTTCCGGTGCTTCCAGCATAACACGATCTCCCTTTTCAACACCAAGATCATTTTTTACTTCAACGATAGATACGTTTTCTTGTCCGGCACATCCGCCGCAAGCCTCGCACTTTCCACCGCAGGCTTCTTGACGTTCTACAGCAATATATGCCATCTTGCCCTCTACTCTAACTACTTGTCCTTGTTTTTTCATTATTTTCCTTTCCGATTATATCTTTAATCACTTCGCTTGCTATAACAATACCCGCAACAGAAGGAACAAAGGCCACACTGCCTGGACTTCTTTTCCCGTATTGATCCCCGGTGATCGTTTTAGTCGGTTTCTCAGAAGACCAAACAGTTTTTAACTTCTTTACCCTTCTCTGCCTAAGCTCTCGTCTCATCACTCTTGCCAAAGGACAATAATATGTCTTATAAATATCCGACACTTTAATATCCAGTGGATTCACTTTGTTTCCAAAACCCATTGAAGAAATAATATTTATATTATTCTCATAACAATATTCAGCCAAACAAATTTTGCTGGTAATTGTGTCTATACTGTCAATCACATAATCAAAATCCTTCAAACCAAAATCCTCAAGATTTACACAGTCCATTCTTTTTTGAAGCGTTGTTAATTTCAATTCTGGATTAATATCCAATAAACGCTTGCGAAATTCATCTACTTTAACTTTGCCAACATTGGACTGAAGAGCAATTATCTGGCGATTGATATTTGTTGCGTCAATGGTATCCTGATCAACAATTGTTAAACGTCCAACCCCGCTTCGTACTAAAGTTTCGGTACAATTTCCCCCTACACCGCCAATTCCAAAAACGATAACCGAACTGTTTTGCAGTTTTTCTATAGCATCGGACCCAAGCAAAGCTTGAGTCCGAACAAATATACTATTCATTTATTTTATTTATCTCCAAATTTAATTCCTCCAGCTGAATTTCATTGACCGATCCAGGAGCATTTGTCAATAAATCCGTTGCCGACTGTGTTTTAGGAAAAGCGATAACATCTTTGATATTATCGGAACCTGTCAAAAGCATGCACATGCGGTCAAAGCCGTAAGCCAGTCCACCATGAGGCGGTGTACCGTACTGTAGAGCTTCCACAAAAAATCCGAATTTTTCTTCTATATCTTCTTTGGATAATTTTAATAATTTAAAGATCTCGTTTTGCAGGCTGCTGTTATTGATACGAATTGAACCGCCTCCGATTTCATCTCCATTGATTACGATATCATAGGCTTTTGCACGTACCTTTTCAGGAGATTGGTCTAATAATTCCAAATCTTCCTCCATAGGCATTGTAAATGGATGATGTTTTGCCACATAACGATTCTCTTCTTCATCGTACTCAAACATCGGGAAATTCACAATCCATGATACCGCCATTGCTTTTTCGTCGATTAAATCGAGTTTTGAAGCTGCTTCATGGCGTAAAGCACTTAAAGTTTCAAACACAGTCGAATCCTTATCGGAAATCAATAAAATCAAATCATTTTCATTATTTCCAAAGGCATTGCAGATACCTTCTAATTCTTTTTCCGAAAGGAATTTTGCAATAGGAGACTGAACTTCCCCCTCTTTAACACGAATCCATGCCATACCTTTTGCTCCATGAGTTTTCGCGAATTTTTCTAAGGCATCCACTTTTTTTCTTGAAAAATCCTTTTGGTATTCCCCTAAATTAATCCCTCTAACAGAGCTTCCTTTTTCATTTGCAGCGGCAAACACTTTAAATTCAGAATCTTTGACGATTTCTGAAATATCTGTGATTAAGAAACCAAAACGCAGGTCTGGCTTATCGCTGCCGTAATTTTCCATAGCATCCTGATACGACATTCTAGGAAAGGGTCTTGGCAGATCCACATCAAGAATCTCTTTAAAAACTCTTGAAAGGAGACCTTCATTCAATTCCATAATGTCTTCTTGATCTGCAAAGGACATCTCCATATCGATTTGAGTAAATTCAGGTTGTCTATTTGCTCTCAAATCTTCATCTCTAAAACATTTTACGATTTGATAATAGCGGTCCATTCCAGCTACCATTAAAAGCTGTTTCATTAATTGAGGACTTTGAGGCAGAGCATAAAATTTCCCCTTATTAATTCTTGAAGGAACCAAATAATCCCTTGCTCCCTCTGGAGTCGGCTTATTTAAAAATGGTGTTTCTACTTCAACAAAGGAATATTCATCCAGATAATCTCTAACAATCTTAGCAGCTTTCGCTCTGATCTTCAGATTTTTTTGCAGATTTGATTTTCTTAAATCAAGATATCTGTATTTTAATCTCATTTCATCAGAAACATTGTCATCATCTTTTATATAGATCGGAGGAGTCTTTGCTTCGTCAAAAACTTTAATTTCTTCAACGATAAGTTCCACATCCCCTGTAGGAATATTTTTATTTTTAGATTCTCTTTCAAATAATACGCCTCTAACCCCGATAACATATTCTGATTTTAATCCTTGGGCAATTTTAAAAATATCAGGATTCTCATCACGGACAACAATTTGGCAAATCCCTGTTGTGTCTCTTAGATCAATAAAAATAAGGCCGCCCAAATCCCTTGCCTTTGCTACCCATCCCATGATAGTGACTGTCTTTCCTACATCTTCTTTTCTAAGTTCGCCACACATGTGATCTCTTTTTAATTTATTTGTAATTGACATTTAAGTACTCCTTCTGCTTTTTTAGCTTTCATTTAGTTTTATTATAACGAAAGGAAAGATGATGGTCAACGAAGCAGACTTCTATTGAACAACTCATTGTGATAATATAATAGTGATTACGTACTGTTAAAACAACTATAAAAGAGGTATATAATGCAATTAGATCTATTGTTACACCAATGGAATCAAAACAAGCTTGTCTTTCTTCACAACAATACAAATATCAAAAGCATCCGTTTCTATCAAAAAGGAGTAGCTATTGACTCAAATACGCTATATCTTCTGGACTCCACAAAATTCCTTACTGAGAAACATCCTGCTGGAAATTTTCTTCTTTATGCAACGAATCCGCCTATCGAGCTGTCTAAAAATACGGAAGATAATATCATAATTATAGAAGAAAACCGTAATCTATTGGAAGATATGAACGAGCTGCTTTCTATACTTGACCGATTCCAAAAATACTACGATAAACTATATTTATATATCGCTCAAAACGCAGAATTAGATGATTTTATCTATCTAATTTACGAATTTTTTGAGACAAAATTATGTATTTTAGATAAAAATAAAAAATTGATTTATAATATCTTGGATTTTAAATCCGTTGAAAAGATATTTCCATTAGAAATTCAAAAAACAAATCTAAAAAGAATATACGGCTATTTGGGTTTCGAGAACACAAATCCGCTATATGATTCAGAAATCGAAAAAACAGCTAAAATTTTAGGCCCTTATCTCTTTAACCGTACAAACGCATTGATCAGTTCAAAGGATCATTTCTATCAAAGTCTAAAGAATCTGTTTCAGGATGCCTTTCGAGAAACAGATTATGAGAATCTCAGAAATATAACCTGGGATTTAGAAGATGATTATGAAATTTACATGATGGAATTGGAAAACGGTTTATACTATTATAAAAATATGTTTATTAACGGGAATCGATTTGCACTAGATCATCCAATGTATATGTACAGCATTATTGAAAATAATAAACTAATCTGTCTCATAAATCATAAGAACAAATCTTCTGATACTCTTCTTCAAAACCTCGGCGATTTTGTAGAAGAATATAAATTAAAACATGTAAGGGTATCCCTGCATCGAAATCTATTGCAGTACAGCAAAACGGTATCTATGGCAAAAATGCTCCTCGATCATGACATAAAATTAGAAGGCCCTTTAGAAAAACAGCTGAACCCGCTAGTTTATGAGTTGGCAGTACGCTTCGCTTCTTTAGAATATTTTATTCCTAGAGAACTTCAAATGCTGAAGGATCATGATGAAAAAAACCACTCCGATCTCTTAAAAACCCTGTATTTTTATCTGCTAGAAGAACGCAGCTTAATCAAAGCCTCTGAAAGATTGAATGTTCATCGAAATTCAATAGTCTACAGAACCAATAAGATTAATGAAATTATAGATATTGATCTGGACGACACAGACACCAGAAGCAATCTCTTATCTGCATTGGAAATAATGTACCGCTGCGGTTTAGTAGAATAAAAAAACAAGTATCCCCTATCGTCAAGATAGAGATACTTGTTTTTTTATTTTTTATAATAATCACTTAATTTTTTAAATGCTTCTAGACTTCTTTCGACCATATTTGGATCTACACAATAGGACAAACGTACATATCCCGGTGCGTAAAAATCATCCCCCGGCACGATTAATAGATTAAAATCTTTTGCTTTTTCGCAAAAAGCAACACTATCTTCTTCCAACGCCTTAGGAAACAGATAAAAAGCACCTGTCGGCTTTTCGCAGTGAAAACCTAAATCCGTTAATGTTTTATACAATAAATCCCTGTTTTTACGGTAAGTATCTGTTTCTGAAAACTGCCCAATGCTTTTTCCTAGAACCGCTTGGAACAATGCAGGCGCATTAACAAAACCTAAAACCCTCCCCGCTCCGGCAATAGCATAAGCTGCCTCTTGATAATTCTCGATTTGTTTTGGGAAGAGAATATATCCGATTCTTTCGCCAGCCAAGGACAAAGATTTACTGAAAGAATAACAGACTATAGTATTGGCATAGTATTTGGGGACAAAAGGAACCTCCGTATCATCGAAGACTACTTCTCTATAAGGTTCGTCAGAAATCAAATATATAATCTTTTCGTATTTCTTGGAAGCATCCTTTAATATTTGCGATAATTCTTCGATTCTTTCTTCGCTGTAGATCACCCCTGTAGGATTATTCGGAGAGTTTATAATAACTCCTTTCGTATTCTCATTAATACTGTTTTTAACAGCATCTATATCCAAATCAAAATTTTCTTTGGAAGGAACTATAACCATTTTTCCTCCCTGTCCTTCGATAAAAACCTTATATTCCGGAAAGAATGGTGAAATGACAATATATTCGTCTTTTTCAACAGTAAGCGCTTTTAAAGTAATCGTTAAAGAAGCTGCTGCTCCGCAGGTAAGATAAAGCTCTTCCTTTGATACAGGGAAATTTTGGGAACTACTGATATAATCTGCGATGCTTTCCCGAACGGAATCCATCCCCGGTGCTGAGGTATAACCGTGTATTCTTGGATTTTCCTCGATAATTTCATGAATGGAGCTGTTGATTATTTCTGGAGCTAAAGCATTTGGATTTCCTAAACTGAAATCATAAACATTTTCAGCCCCTATTTCTTCTTTTCTTTTTTTTCCAAATTCAAATAATTCTCGAATCGATGAACGGCTCGAGCCTAATTTGACCATTTTACTGGAGATCATCGGACTCCTCCTTGTATTTTTTAATATTTTCTCTGAGAATCATTGCCTCGTTAAACATATCCTCGGAAATATCATCATAGCTGATAATTGTTTCAAGATCTTCCAAGGCTTCGTCTACTTTGCCCATGTTAACATTTATCGCAGCTCTATTATATAGAAGCCTCTCATTTTCTTTATAAACCTCTAGACCTTTATCTATGATTTCTCTGGCTTTTGTGATATTGCCTCTTTCATAATAGGAAAAAGACAGGTCTTGATACAATTCCAGTCCTTTAAATCCGTTTTTCAAGGATTCTTCATATAATTCAATAGCCAGATCCAGTTCCTGAAGATTCCTATAAGTAAAACCTAAATAATATTTTACTATTGCAGAATTAAGACGTGTGTTCAGCTCATTAAGCAGCTCCAAACTTTCATAGTATTTTCCATTTTCTAAATACTCAACTGCTTGTTTTAATTGCGCATCTGAAGAAAGCTCTTCAAGCTTTACAGAAATATCGCTCATAATCTCCTCCCGATATTCCGCTGGCAATGAATATTTATCAGCACCTATAAGAAGCTCTCCCCCGCGTTTTAAATACTTAAATGCCTCATCATGATGCCCTTCTTCGATGTCGTAAAGACCTAATCGATAATAACTTAATGGGAATTGTGGGTCTAATTCTATTATTTCATCTAAAAGCCATCTTCGAGCCGTTTTCGTTTCTTTTAATAACGATCCTTGTTTAAGCTTTTCAAGAGTTACAACATAATAATAAGAGTTTAATACCATTGCTGAATGGAGAATATAGTTAGTTCTAAAAAAATGAAGAGCATCTTCTCCGTATTCCAATTCCATTAATCCATGGGTAAATAAATAATGTTCTAAATCATCAATAGATTCTTTTAATACTTCTTTATAAATATTATTGTAAACAAAATCCGGATCGATAGAAATATTAAAAACCATTCCTCTGATAAAAAACTCAAAGGGAATTTCTTCTTCAAAATTGCCTTCCTGAATCTCTTCAACAAAATCTTCCCGAATAATAGGAAGGGTTAAATCACGATATTCTTTTTCATTAATAATCAATGGTTTCTTTATGTCTAAATACAATAACCGTTCTGATTGAGATTGAAGAAGCTTTTGGATACTATTCATAAAACATCCTCTCTTTAACGCTGTTCTTTTACATTTTCTGCGGCGACTGAAGTCCTATTAAGCCTAAAGCAATTTTCAGCACTTTATTCACAGAATAGGTTAAAAATAATCGTGCATCCCGCAATTCTTTCTCTTCTGACAGGATAGGACAGGCATTGTAAAATTTATTAAATGCACTCGATAGATTCACAGCGTATCTTGTAACAAAACTTGGTTCGTATTTTTCGATTGCATCCTGTATAACTCTTGGAAAATCATAAAGCAGCTTTGCGATTTGCACTTCTTCTTCTGATGTTAAAAGATCTTCTCTTACCGCTTTATCATAATCTCCGCCGCCTTTTGTTAAAATCGAGCAGGATCTGGCATGGGTATATTGGACATAAGGGCCTGTCTCTCCATCAAAATTCAGAACCTGATCCCAGTCGAATTCATAATCTTTCACTCTATTATTAAAAAGGTCTTGAAATATTACTGCACCTACACCAACGTCTTTCGCAACCTGTTCTTTGTTTTCGAGTTCAGG
>JAAZME010000363.1 GCA_012798975.1 Gallicola sp. | reverse complement strand
TTAGAGGAAGAGAATTAGGTCATACTAATATCGGAAGAACGGTACTTAATAACTTTACTGAACTTGTTTCTGAAAATGGTACGGTAGATAAAAAACCTGCTATGGAAGGAAGAAGTATGGTAATGTTCTTTGTTCCAAAGAATCAAGAATAATGGAGGAATATTATGCCAAAGAATAAAACACATAGAGGTACTGCAAAAAGATTTAAAAGAACAGGTACTGGTAAATTAAAGAGATTTAAAGCATTTAAAAGTCATTTAACTGGAAAAAAATCAGCAAAGAGAATTCGTAACTTAAGAAAATCCTCTTTAATCAGCAAAGGTGATCTAAAAAGAATAGATCACATGATTCCATAATCATTCAAGGAGGCAAAATTAATGGCAAGAGTAAAACGCGGTGTAACTGCAAAAGCAAGACATAAAAAAGTATTAAAAGCAGCAAAAGGATATTACGGTTCTAAATCAACACTTTTCAAAACAGCAAAACAAGCTGTAATGAAATCTATGGCTTATTCTTATATTGGAAGAAAGAGAAGAAAAAGAGATTTCAGAAAATTATGGATCGCTAGAATCAATGCTGCAACAAGACAAAATGGTCTTAACTACAGCAAATTTATAAGCGGACTTAAAAAAGCAAATATCGATATTAATCGTAAAATGCTTTCAGAAATGGCAATTTATGATCCTGAAAGTTTTACAAAATTAGTTGATATTGCCAAAAATGCTTAATTAAAGTAGCCCTATTATAGGGCTATTTTGTGATTTAAGAGGTAAAAATGAAATATAAAAAAATCAGACAGCGGATTGTCAATCATCCTCCTAGATTTTTAGCCATGGGTTTTTTTGCGGTAATTCTTATCGGATCCCTATTATTGATGCTGCCCTTTGCTCAAGGAGAAGGACAAAATACAACCTATCTGGATGCGCTTTTCACAGCAACATCAGCGGTCTGCGTTACAGGCCTTACAACTGTAGCAACTGTTTCTCATTGGACTTTATTTGGCCAGATTGTAATCATTCTCCTGATACAAATCGGCGGTCTTGGTTTTATGACGATAACAACGGTAATGGCAATGGTCTTAGGAAAGAGAATCACTTTAAATGATCGTCTTATTATTAAAGAGCAGATGAATACAGTTAGTTTATCCGGGATGGTTAAATTAATCCGATACGTCTTAGCTTCTACTTTTATCATAGAAGGAATCGGGGCTCTGCTTCTTAGTTTTCAGTTTATTCCAGAATTTGGACTGGCAAGAGGATTATATGTCTCTATTTTTCAATCCATCTCATCATTTTGCAACGCCGGTTTTGATGTGCTGGGAACTGCAAGTATAGTAAAATATAATAATAATCCACTGATTTTACTGACAATCGGGTCATTGATAATACTTGGAGGACTGGGGTTTAATGTATATATGGATGTTACTGCAAATAAGCTGAATTTCAGAAAGTATGCTCTACATACTAAAATAGTATTATCTATGACAGGAATCCTGCTTTTAGCAGGAACGATCGGTTTCTTAACATTAGAAGCCTTAAATGCAAATACTATGGCAGATATGAGTTTTTCAACGAAAACTTTGAATGCATTTTTTCAATCCGTCACAACGAGAACTGCAGGTTACTTTTCCATGGATCAAGCTCAGCTGACGGATCCGTCTATTATGCTTTCTATTATATTAATGTTTATAGGAGGATCCCCTGCAGGTACTGCTGGCGGGATTAAAACTGTAACCTTTGCTATGCTTCTGTTAATGACTTATAGCGAAATCAAAGGAAATCGGGATCTGGAAATATTTCAGCGAAGAATAAGCATTGATCAAGGAAAACGAGCTATTTCTATTATGGTATTAGGATTAAGCTGGGTCCTTACAGCAACTTTTGTTTTGCTGGCATTAGAACCATTTGCTTTACAAGATCTGCTGTTTGAAGTGACTTCAGCTTTTGCAACAGTTGGTCTTACAAGGAATTTGACACCTCAGTTAACAGAGATATCGAAAAGTGTATTAATTCTTTCTATGTATATAGGAAGAGTAGGGACTATGACATTAGTTTTTGCATTTGCGAATAATAAAGATAAGAAATACCATAAGGAAGCCTATGGGAATGTAATCATTGGTTAAGGGGGATTCTATGGAATTTAAAGAGTTTATGATAATAGGCTGCGGCAGGTTCGGAAGATCAGTAGCTGTGACTCTTGCAGAATTAGGGCATGAAGTTTTAGTTATAGATAAAGATGAGGATACGATCAATGAGATTAGTACAAGTGTTACTCATGCTGTTTCAGCAGACGTTATGATTGAGGGAACTTTAGAATCTCTGGGTATTCATAATATGGACGAAGTGATCGTTGCAATGGGTTCAAATTTTGAAGCTTCTTTAATGGCAACTGCTGTTGCAAAGGAAAATAATGTAAAGACGGTAATCGCTAAAGTCAGCGATAAAATTCATGGCCGTATCATGAAAAAAGTCGGTGCTGATCGTGTAATTATTCCTGAAAAAGATTCGGGGATACGATTAGCATATAATATCTCTACATCAAATATCTTGGATTATATTGAAGTCTCAGACGACTTCAGTATTATGGAAGTAAAACCTCCTAAAAGCTGGATTGGACGATCTTTAGCGCAGCTAGATATCCGAAATAATTATGGAGTTACAGTAGTTGCTGTCAAAGAAGAAGATGTTAAAGAAATTAATATTAACCCTAAGCCTGATTATGTTTTTGATCAATCGGATATAGTATTAGTCTTGGGAAAATATAAAAAAATAGAAGAAATAGTTGGGGAAGAATCTTAGTGTTAATAGAAAGTTCTCAAAATTCAAATTTTAAATTATGGAAAAGTCTTCGGAAAAAGAAGTATCGAAAAGAAAATAATTTATTTATAGTGGAAGGAAAAAAACTTTTCAGAGAAGCGACCTTTTCTGATATACTAATAAATAGTGTTATCCTTAAAGAAGACTTTAATCCAGATTTTGTGGAAGAAGTATTCAAAGGAAAAATTTATATTCTGAAAGAACAACTTTTTAATGAGCTTAGTGAAATGGAACACTCTGAAGGGATCCTTTGTATCTGCGAAAAAAAAACCTTTAGTATATCTACTGGGTCAAAAGTGATTATATTAGATGGTATTAAGGATCCGGGCAATGCAGGCACGATTATCCGCTCCGCTGAAGCCTTCGGTTTTAAAGACTGTATTTTTATGAACGATTGTGTTGATCCTTATAACAGCAAAGTTATCAGAGGTTCTATGGGATCAATCTTTCGGATCAATATTATTGAAGAAGAAATTATCGGCAAACTAAAAAAAGAAGGCTATTCTTTTCTTATTTTAGATATGAGAGGTAAAGCTGTATCTGAATTTAAAGGGCTGAAAAAAACGGCTGTTATTATCGGCAGCGAAGCTCATGGAGTGAGCGCAGACATGCGCAATATTGCGGACGGAGTTATTTCTATTCCAATGGAGGGAAAAGTTGAGTCTCTAAATGCTGGAATAGCTGCTTCTATTACGATGTATGAATTAAATAAATAAATAAAGCTGTGAAAAAGCTGATTGCCTAACTTATTTCAGAGAGTTATGAGATGGTGCGACATAATATAAGAAGGGTAAATTCTTTCACTTTCGAGCTTCTCGAATAAAAATCGAGACGGTTGATTCCGTTAGTAATCAAGAGAGATGTTTTACATAATTTGGGTGGTACCGCGGAAACTTCCGTCCCATAGAGGGATGGGAGTTTTTTTATTCTTTTTTATTGGGTACCCTTAATGAATGAATAAATCAATTCACCACAGTAGGAGGAAAAAATGAAGGAAGATTTACTACAGTTAAAGGAGCAATACCTTGCTGAAATCGATGGCTTAGCAACAGCCGAAGAGTTAGAAAAATTGAGAGTTAAAATATTTGGAAAAAAAGGCGACTTGACCCTTTTATTAAGAGGGATGGGGAAACTTTCAAAAGAAGAACGTCCTGTTATGGGCAAGCTTGCTAATGAAGTTCGAGAAGAACTAGAAGAACTGTTTAATCAAAAAGCCGAATTCATAAAAAAAGAAGATCTTCAAAAAAGAATAGCAGAAGAGAGAATAGATGTTACAGCTAAAAAGGATGTAATACCTTTAGGACATCGTCATCCTTTAAATCGTACTATGGAAGACTTAGAAGAACTATTTCAAACCATGGGATTTTCAATTGAGTCCGGTCCGGAAATCGAATCGGTAAAAAATAATTTTGATATGCTGAATTCTCCGGAGAACCATCCATCTAGAGACTATACAGATACATTTTATATAAATGAGGATACACTGCTTCGTACACATACTTCTCCTGTTCAAATTCGTGCCATGTTAAGCCAAGAGCCTCCGATACGTATGGTATCTGCAGGAAGAACATTCCGTTTCGACGATGTAGATGACACACATTCTCCGATGTTTCATCAGATAGAAGGTCTTGTCGTAGATAAAAATGTTTCTATGGCTAACTTGATCGAAACGATTAATGTTTTTATTCGAGAATTCTTCGGAGAACATATAAAAACACGTTTCAGACCCCATTATTTTCCATTTACAGAGCCTTCTGTAGAAGTGGATGTAACTTGTTTCGACTGCGGCGGCAAGGGCTGTCCTTCTTGCAACAATACTGGATGGAGCATGGAGCTTCTAGGCGGGGGTATGGTGCATCCGAATGTACTGAGAAATTGCGGTATAGACCCTGAGGTTTACTCAGGATTTGCTTTTGGAATGGGGGTAGACCGTATAACGATGGTGCGATACGGAATCGATAATATCCGCTTATTATATGAAAATGATCAAAGATTTTTAGAACAATTTTAGGAGGACAGCATGCTATTACCACTATCATGGATGAAAAACTATGTAGATATTGATGCAGATATCATGGATTATACTGATAAAATGTCAGATTCGGGTTCCCATGTTGAATCCGTTATAAATTTAAAAGAAGGAATTTCCAAAATAATTACAGGAAAAATAATGGAGATTGAGAAGCATCCAAATGCGGATAAATTATCTCTTGTAAAGGTTGATTTGGGAAAAGAAGAAATGCAGCTGATTACAGGAGCTAAGAATATGCAAAAGGGAGACTATGTTGCAGTTGCACTTCTTGGGGCAACACTTCCCAATGGGATGAAAATAGAAAGAAGAGATTTAAAAGGTATCGATTCTATCGGTATGTTATGCTCATATGAAGAATTAGGGTTTTCTGACAGTGTTGTACCTAAAAATTCTAGAGAAGGAATATTGATTCTAGATGAAGTAGAGCTGGGTATAGATATCTGCGAAGTTCTGGAATTAAACCAGCCGACTATAGAGTTCGAAATTACACCGAATCGACCTGATTGTCTTTCTATTATCGGGATGGCAAGGGAATCGGCAGCAACTTTTGCAACTTCTGTGAATATGCCAGATTTAACGATAAGAGAAGAGGCAGACGATATTTCGGATTATTTTAAAGGTGTTTCTATCGATACAGATGGCGGGCTTCGATATGTTGCAAGAGTCGTAAAAGATGTTGTTATCAAAGATTCGCCTCAATGGATGAAAAACTCCCTTATGCAGGCAGGTATGCGTCCGATTAATAATATTGTAGATATAACAAATTATGTGATGCTTGAAATGGGACAGCCTCTTCATGCATTCGATATTCGTTCTATAAAGAGCGGAGAAATCCTGGTTCGACAAGCAAAAGAGGGAGAGATAATGACTACCCTTGATAACGTAGAGAGAAAATTATCTTCAGAGGATATTGTCATTACAGATGGAGATGAAATCGAAGCATTAGCAGGAGTTATGGGCGGATTAAACAGTGAGATCACAAGTTCGACAAATACAATCCTTATAGAATCTGCTACCTTTGACAAAGATTATGTTCGAAAAACATCGAAAAGGATAGGACTGCGGACAGAAGCATCTCAACGCTTTGAAAAAGGTATCAGCCCTGAGATTACTCTCGCTGCGGCAAACCGTGTATGCCAGCTTATAGAACAAACAAATTCCGGTACAGTAGTAAAAGGGATTTTTGATTGTTATAATAAAAAACAAGAAGAAACGGTTATAGAGATGGATTATAATCGGATCAATCAGCTTTTAGGAACGGATATTTCGAAAGAAGATATTATAAATTATCTTGAACTTCTAGAGTTTAAAGTACAAGACAGAGAAGATCAGCTTATTATACATGTACCTACTTTCCGTTTAGATATTGAAATTCCAGAAGATATTACAGAAGAGATCGGCAGATTATACGGCTACCATAATATAACACCGAAACCACTTTCTGGTGCTTTAACAAGAGGAAGAAAAGATTATGGACGCAGGGTTGTTGATTACGCTAAGGAAGCATTATTTGGATTAGGGTTTAATGAAGTTATGACCTATTCCTTTATTAGTCCTAGATCTTACGAGAAAATAGAAAAAGAAACTACCGAAGAGGAATATATTAAAATCATAAATCCTTTAGGAGAAGATTATTCTGTTATGAGAACGACTCTTATTCCTACGATGATGGATGTTTTTACACGTAATTTAAAAAATCACAACGATCAATTATCAATCTATGAAATCGGCAATAGTTTCCATCCTGAAAAGGGCAGCGTCCTTCCGAAAGAAAAACTCCATTTAACAATGGGTGCTTATGGAGATGTAGATTTCTATTATCTGAAAGATGCTGTAACTAAAGTTTTATACGACTTAGGCATATCTGATATCCGTTTTAAGAGGGAAGAAAACAATCCGACGTTTCATGAAGGACGCTGTGCAAACATTGTTGCAGATGGAGAAGTTATCGGTACTATGGGACAAATCAGCTATCAAGTTATGGATCATTATGATATAGATAAAGAAATATATATCGGAGAGCTTGATTTTGAAAAAATCGAGAGAAAAGCAAGCTTTATAAAGACATATGACCCGATTATTAAATATCCGTCTATAAAAAGAGATATCGCTATTGTTGTAGATAAAGAGGTAGAATCCGACAAAATAGAAGAAGTAATCCATGCCAAGGGAGAAGAGCTGATAAAAGGGATTTATCTTTTTGATTCCTATGAAGGTGAGCATATAGAAAAAGGAAAGAAAAGTTTAGCTTATTCTATAATTTTCCAAGCAGAAGACAGAACATTAAAAGATGAAGAAGTAAGTGTACTTTATAATAATATTCTAGAATCGTTAGAAAAAGAGATGAATGCAGCTCTAAGATCTTAGAAAGGTGCAGTGTATGACTAAAAAAAATCGAATAGAGGTTTATCTAAACGGATTGCCATATACTTTATTAACGGATAGAAGCGAAAATGAAGCAGAAGAGATTATAGAATATGTTGAAAAACTAGTGGACCAATTAGCACTGCAGCACAGCAGTCTTACGAAACTGGCATTATCACAATTGTCTGCTTTGAATATTGCTGAAGAATTATTTGCAGAGAAAGATGCATACAGCAGATATCAAGAACATTCTAGAATTCCTTTAGAGAAATACCCGGAGCTTTTAGAAGAGATAGAAAAATACAAATCAACTATTCGAGAAAAAGAGAACCAAGAGACTGTTTACAGAAGAAAGTTAGAAGAAAAAAATAGGGATATTTTCGAAAAGAACAAGAAAATTAAAGATCTAGAAAATATTATTTCCCAAAAATCCGAAAAAATTGAAGCTTTAGAAAAAAATCAAAGTAGACTTGAAAAGATTTTTTTAGACAATCAACAGTCTATGAACCGTTTGAGGAAAGAATTGGAAGAACTGAAGGGTAAGGTTCGTTAATGAGCAGAAAATGTGAAATACTGGCACCGGTAGGAAACGAAGAAATGCTAGCTGCGGCAATACAAGCAGAAGCGGATGCCGTTTATATTGGAGGCAGTCAATTTAGCGCAAGAGCATATGCCCATAATTTTACAGATGATAAAATGAGCCAAGCTATTTCTCTCTGTCATTTCTATAATAAAAAAGTATATGTAACAGTAAATACAATCATTAAAGAAAGGGAAATGGAAGAGGCGCTAAATTATATCCGTTTCCTTTACAACAACGATGTAGATGCTGTGATACTACAGGACTTGGGGCTGGCAAGAGCGGTAAATAAACAGATGCCGGATTTAGAAATTCATGCCAGTACTCAGTTAAATACGAGGAATGTGTATGGTGCGTCTTTTTTGAAAGAGATCGGGTTTTCGAGAATTGTTCTTGCTAGAGAAATCCCCTTGGAAGAAATCAAAAGGATTAAAGACCAGATAGATATCGAATTAGAAATGTTTATTCATGGCTCTCTTTGCGTATGCGAATCCGGGAGCTGCTATATGAGTTCCTTTATTGGGGGTAGAAGCGGAAACAGGGGGCGCTGCGCTCAGCCGTGCCGAAAAGAATACCAGTTATATACGAAAGAGAAGAAAAGAGTCGGTGAGGAAAACTCCTATTTAAGTTTAAAAGATTTAAATACTATAAATCATATTAATAAAATTCAAGAACTTGGTATTGATTCTTTAAAAATCGAAGGACGTATGAAAAAGCCGGAATATGTTTACTCTGCGGTCATGAATTATAAAGCAAAACTGGAAGGTTTTGAATATTCTTTTGATTTAGAAGAATTTAGAAATCGGGATTTTACGGAAGGATTTCAATGGAGTTTAGACAATGCGAAGCTGAAAGAAATCGACCGAAAAGATCTTCACAAAGGTAAGAGAATCGGAAAGATCGTAAAAAAGAAAAAGATTCAAATAAAACTGGAAGAAGATTTGAATAAAGGAGATATCCTGCTTTTTGAAACAAAACGAGGAAAACATCTTCAGTTGGAAGTGAAAAACCAATTAAAAAGAAATGAAACTTTAGATATATCTCATATTAAAGATGCTAAAATAAACAGTTTGGTTAATCGGATCTCCAACGAATCTTTTTTAGAGGTGTTTAGCAATCAATCGTTTAAAAAAAGAGGGATTTCTTTATTCTTTAAGGGAAGAAAAAACTCCAGAGCTGAACTAAAAGTAAATCTTGGTGAGATTTCAGTTGAAATATTTGGCGAAGATCCTATTCAAGAAGCAGAAAATGCCCCGATCACAAAAGAAAAAATAATAAAACAATTGGCAAAAACGGGTAATACCTTATTTGTTCCAGAATCTATAAAAATTGATATCGAAGAAGATCTGTTTATTTCCATGGGAGAGCTGAATGCTTTAAGAAGAGAAGCTCTAGATTTATTATATAAGAAAGCTTCAAAGAAACACTCCCGTGATTTTATAGAAGATTTTAG
>JAAZME010000268.1 GCA_012798975.1 Gallicola sp. | reverse complement strand
TACGGTGCAGACGGCGAGGCAAAAAGCCTTCATACTAAAACGAATCTTACAGGGCCTATCGCTTTGGTCATCGGAAATGAAGGCAAAGGCATCTCTCAGAATATAAAAAACCACTGCGACGAACTAATTAAAATCCCGATGTTTGGAAACGTAGGTTCCTTAAACGCTTCCAATGCAGCAGCCATTTTAATCTACGAAATTCTTCGACAAAGAGGAGAATAAGATAACCGAAGAGCATTCCTTTAAGGATTTTAAACATACTGATGATGAAAACTATTATAGGAGAAATATAAATGGCAATAAAATTCGGTAAAAATATAGCCCAAGGGCTTTTAGGCAACTTTTCAGAATATGACTTAAAAAAAGCAACAGAAGAATATGGAAAATTCCTAATGGAGGATGAAATCATCGAGAAAGCTTTTAAACTTCTTCGAGATGCTCTAGTCATAACCTCAAAGAGATTGCTCTTTAGCGATCGACAGGGACTAAGCGGAGAAAAGCAACGAATTATATCTATCAACCTGCATTCCATTTACAATGTAACAGTGGAAACAGCAGGTTCAGCTCTAGATGATAGCGAAATAACTATAAACTATATTAAAACTCCAATATTAAATGCTCGTACATTGGAATACGATAGCCATACATTCGAATTCCCCAAAAATTTTGACGTTGCAGAACTCTATAGATATTTTATGACATTAGCTTATAATAATGTCCAAACGATGAATAAACTATAAATCCAATAACTTCCTTTTGGATAAAGGAATTCAAATGTTGAGTATATAGAAAAGCTGTGAATAGTTGCAGCATAATCATTAAACATTTCTTCTAAGAATGGCAAAGAATAATTAAAAACTGTTTGCCCATCAATCTCCTGTCTTGCGGATATCAATAAATACGTATATATTTCATAATATTAAAACAACAAAAAGGAAACCTTGAAATATTTCAAGGTTTCCTTTGCTTTTTATGGAGCTCACTGCCGGAATCGAACCGGCGACCTCTTCCTTACCATGGAAGCGCTCTACCGACTGAGCTAAGAGAGCATAGAATATATTAAAGTATACAATGGAGTTCGATGCTTGTCAATTCTATTAACCCTAAAATCTCCATTATTTTGTGAAACAGTATTTCCTTTTAAACTTTCCAAAAAAAGAAGCCCGCTATAGAGCAGGCTTCTATAAGTATTAATAATTTTCTGCACGAACTTCAAAGAAGCTTTGCGGATGAGCACATACTGGGCATACTTTTGGAGGGTTTTTTCCAATTACAATATGTCCGCACTCTAAACATTTCCAGATTGTATCTCCATCTCTTGAGAACACTAATCCGCCTTCTATGTTTTCTAACAATTTTTTATAACGTTCTTCATGCTCTTTTTCGATAGCAGCTACCATTTCAAATTTTTTAGCGATTTCGATAAAACCTTCTTCACGAGCTTCTTCTGCCATACGAGCATACATATCTGTCCACTCGAAATGTTCTCCTGCAGCAGCATCTACTAAATTTGCTTCCGTCTTAGGGATTTCACCGCCCATTAGATATTTAAACCAGATTTTAGCATGCATCCTTTCATTTCCAGCTGTTTCTTCAAAAAGATTTGCAATTTGCTGATAACCGTCTTTACGAGCTTGTCCCGCATAATAATCGTATTTATTGCGTGCTTGACTCTCCCCTGCAAATGCTTCCATTAAATTCCTTTCTGTTTTTGAACCTTTTAAATCCATAATTTCCCCCTTTAAACTTTTGTTATCTGTTACATTTATATCATATACCATTTCCCCCGCTAATACAATAGCAATTATAATAAATACTTTTTTAGAATGAATCTAATACCCGATATACTCTGCTATCCTTTCTCTTCCCTGAAGTTTTTCAAGCCAATCCTTTGGAATACTATGATATCCGTATACTATAGCCGCAAGTCCGCCAGCGACAGCCGCTGTTGTGTCTGTATCTTGCCCTAGTTCTATGGCCTTCACGATACAGTCTCTATAATTTCCGGTTTTTAAAATACACCATATCGCAGCTTCCAATGTATCTACCACAAAACCAGTTGAACGGATTTCATCTTCCGAGAGTTTCTCCAAAAAGGGAATTCTCTTATATATTTCAGAAACATTTATTTTAGATAATATCGATCTTAGATCTTGACCATGAAGAAGCCTTTTTCCGATTTCCACATATATTCTGCACCCTTCTTTTGATATCGCATGGTTATGGGTAAGACCTGAGACCCCATCTATTTCTTCTGCTGTACATTTTACAAAAAGAAGAGGAAGGATTCTCATAAGGGCTCCATTTCCATTATCTCTTATAGTCCTTTGTCCGCAGTTTTCTATGTCTTTATGCAGATGATAGGATTCGATCGCTTTTGTCGTCGTTCTTCCCACTCCGAAGGTAATTCCATTGGGAGTATATTTTCCTTTAAAATACCATTTTTCAAAGGACTTCATCATATCCTCCAGATCGATTCCTTCATTTCTGCGAATAGAATCCCAGGCTGCCAGAGTCATCGCCGTATCATCAGACCAGATAAGGGGACTATTATCCTCTAAAAATTCAAATCCTCTTTCTTTAAATTCATAGGGAACTCCTAAGCTGTCTCCGACAGCAAATCCGTATACTGCTGCTTTCAACTCTTTTTCCATATTTATACACCTTCTTTCTTTTTCAAGATTAACCTATAAATCTTATTTTGCATTACATTTAGAAATATTTCAATTTAAAAGTGAAAGAATCTTCTTAAAAAGGGATTATCAAGCCCTTTTACTTCTATTTCATTGTCAACGCATAAAAAATCGAATATAATAATATAGATACAGTCTATTAATAACAAGGGGGACATAAATGAAAGGTACTGTTTTTTATAAAATATTAAGAGACCATTTAATCGACGGAGAACTTGAAGTCGGCAAGGAAATTGCAATTCGTTTGAATCAAACACTGACTCAAGACTCAACAGGAACAATGGTTTATCTTCAACTAGAAGCGATGGGAGTAGATTCCATTAAAACAGATTTATCTGTAGCTTATATCGACCACAACATGCTTCAATCCGGTTTTGAAAACGCGGACGATCACGAATTTATTCGTACAGCAGCTAGAAAATACGGACTTGTCTTCTCAAAACCAGGCGGAGGAATCTGCCACCAAGTTCATCTAGAGCGATTTGCAAAACCAGGTATTACAATGATCGGATCCGATTCCCATACACCGACTGCAGGGGGCTTAGGAGCTATAGCTATCGGAGCAGGCGGACTTGACGTAGCTGTCGGTATGGCAAACGGCTACTATTATTTAACTGTTCCCAAAGCCTATAAAGTGGAACTAACCGGAAAACTTAGTCCTTCTGTGAATGCAAAAGATGTTATTTTAACAGTGCTTCAAAAATTATCTGTTAAAGGCGGCGTAGGCTATATTATGGAATACGCAGGCGAAGGAGTAAAATCTCTTTCTGTAACAGACAGAGCGACTATTTGTAATATGGGTGCAGAACTTGGCGCTACCACTTCTATTTTCCCAAGCGATGAAAATACAAGAGAGTTCTTAAAACGCCAAGGCCGCGAAGAAGATTATACCGAAATTAAAGCAGACGATGATGCCGAATACGAAGAAGTTTTACAAATCGACTTATCGGAAATCGTTCCTTTAACAGCTCAGCCTCACAGCCCAGATGCTGTCGAAGAAGTAGGAAATTTAAAAATCAAAGTGGATCAGGTCGCTGTGGGATCTTGTACAAACTCTTCTTATCAAGACATGATGAAAGTTGCGAAATTCTTAGAAGGAAGACGCGTTCATCCTGATGTAAGTTTAGTTATCTCACCAGGTTCCAGCAATATTATCCGCCTTCTTTCAGAAAAC
>JAAZME010000057.1 GCA_012798975.1 Gallicola sp. | reverse complement strand
TATGTATATTCCGTAGGAAAAACAGAAGAGGATTTCATGCGATGCCTGCTCACCGTCTATCGCAGGATCGGCGGGATCACAGAAAAATTTAAAACGGACAATATGTCTGCCATCGTATCCGTCACGAGCAGTAAACGTAAAGTTCATCCCCGGATTGCTTCGTTTTTTAAAGATCTTGGTGTCAAGCTGGAACTCTGCCAGATACGTTCTCCCCAGACAAAGGGAAAATGTGAAAGTTCCAATCGATTTATAAACTGGATTCGGGCATTCGACTACAAGGTGAAAAGCGAGAAAGAACTGATCTATATCATCGAGGAATATATTTCAGCTCAATGTAACAGAGAAATCAACCAGACAACAAAGCTGCCGCCGGTCACACTGTTCCAGAAAGAAATTAGATAATAAAAATCAAGCCTAATTCATAAAATTTTGTGTCTTTCCATGAAGGACACATTTTTTGATGATTTTCCACGACAAAAAGATTGGATTTCTCCAATTTTTTAAATTTTTGTTTATAATGTATTCAAGACTACCTTTCATATGTGGTCTTGTTTTTGCATATACCGTATATTATTTTTAACAGTTTGGCGGTACATGCGGTTTTGGCAGCTTTCGAATTTAGCGGGTTCGATTGCTGCTTTTTCTTTTGATAGAATCGATTCACTGGATTATCTTTAGCTCCTCTTATAGAACATCCTACAGCCAGAAACAATAGACACCTTAGATATTTATTTCCTTTTTTGGATATCTTTAAATGTTTTCCATCCTGGTCTCCTGACTGATATATATGCGGATCCAATCCTGCATATGCCACAAGTGCTTCTCTTGATTTAAATTCTTCTATATCTCCAATCTCTGCAATGATTCTTGCAGCAAGATTGGGCCCTATTCCATCAATGCTTAAGATATATCTATATTCTTCTAAAGTAGAAGCAACTGTTATCATTTCATTCAATGTTTTTTCACATTCCCTCTGTGTTTCAATTACCTTATCAAGTAATATTTTAAATATTTCAACTTCTACATCATCCTTTTCACATCCGGGATATGTCTTTTTCGCAAATCCTATTATTTTTAATGCATATTCTAAAGATATCTTATGAGTATGACATGTATTTTTCTCAAGATATCTGGCAACTGTTTCAGCCTTCTTGTTCTTCAATAAATCCGGATGTGGATATTTCTTTAGGATTGTCATTGGAATATCACTGTATCCATCCTTAAATAAATCAAGATATCCCGGAAAACAGATGCTTAACTGATTTTGAAATGTAACCTTGTATTTTCTAAGATGATTCAACTGATCTTCATACAATCGATTCTTTTTCCTGAGCCAGTTATATGTTCCATCCTTCTTTTTTAGTTCCATCATTTCTTCTTTATCATAATAAACTTTTGAAATAGATATTGGATCAAGCTTATCCGTCTTCTTATTATGTATTTCTTCTTTCCGCTTTCTGGCAGATTCTAAAGGATTGATTATATATGTCTTTATACTGTTCTTACTTAGAAATCTTTCTAAAGGTTTTGTATAAACTCCGGTTGCTTCAAATACGGCACATACCTTTTCATTGGTTTCAGCTTCCAGCTTTTGAATATCTTCTAGAAGTCTTTTGAATCCTTCAATATCATGATCAATTTTCTTTACTTTACCAAAACGTTTATTGTTCTTGATAAAACACATGTAATGACTGTTTCCATTGGAAACATCAATGCTTACAATTGGACCTTCCATACAATACTTCCTTTCATTAAACAGTAGAGATAACTTCCAAATTTCTGCTCCATATTGTTTCGTTTTACATACTGACTTGATTCAATTACCGTCTTTTTAGATATAAGCTTATTCATAAACAGAAATAGGAAGAATGACGTTTTTTTTCACTGACTCAAAGGTCTAAAAAGAGCTACGTCATTTCTTCTCTAAGACTTTGTTCTCATTACATGCCTGCAAAAAGAAAAAGCCAGGAATATTATATCCTGACTTGAATACCATGAATAACTAAACAAACAGTTGATTCTCTTTCAATAGAAATGATTCTTGATCTGTTCATCTACATTATACAATTCTATATTAACCAGAATACTTTTCTTCCTGGTTTCATAATACGAAAAGAGCAATGACAGCTGCTCGTTTTCTGTTGGCCTACTTATGTAGGGCCAGGTCGTCTATGTGCATATATACTAGTATGGTTTATAAATAAATTCAATGAACTCCGGGTTTAAAATGCTTGTTATTTCTCTTGATGAATTAAGATCTGCATTTTATGAATCAGAAATAAAAATGCCTGTTGTAAAGTTAAAATGATTCATGTAGAATACATGTGCAGAAGGAATTCTGTTGCTGTTTTTGGAGGTCTTACTTATGGTCTTAAGAAGATTTACAAAATTGAAAGAACACAGGCTGTTTTAAGCGT
>JAAZME010000205.1 GCA_012798975.1 Gallicola sp. | reverse complement strand
TACAAAGAGAAATTAAAAGAATTGTTCATATTAGATAAGCAAATCAGGGGACAATGATGGAAGGAGGATCATCATATGAGTAAAAATAAAGATCAGGAAAAATATGATGAATTAAAAAACGATATGATTGAGGAATTAATCTCGATCGCAAAAGAAAAGAATGGAATCGTCACTAAAACAAACCTTGAGAGTCTAGATCACTTCTCCGAATTAGATCCTGAAGATATAGAAGCGATTAAAGAAAGACTTCTGAAAGAAAATATTGACTACGATGAGGAAGATGAAGTCGTAAATATAGAAAAAGTGAATATTGAAGATGAAGAGGTTGTCGATGAAGAGGCCGAACTTGAATTTACAGAGGAAGATGAGCCTGCAGATGATCTCAAAGTGAAAGAGGAAAAGGATGCTGACACGAAGGAATTAAAAAAAGAAATTCCCATAGCAGATATTAAAGGTCTAAATGTAGATGATCCCGTTAAAATGTATCTTAAAGAAATCGGTAAGATTCCCCTATTAACTGCTCCTGAAGAAGTAGCATTAGCGAAAAGAATGGAGGCGGGAGATAACAGGGCCAAGAAAAGATTAGCAGAAACGAATTTACGTTTGGTAGTATCCATTGCAAAAAGATACGTAGGAAGAGGAATGTCCTTCTTAGATTTAATTCAAGAAGGAAATCTGGGTTTGATGAAGGCTGTTGATAAATTTGATTATAAAAGAGGATTTAAATTCAGTACCTATGCAACATGGTGGATTCGTCAAGCAATAACCAGAGCTATAGCCGATCAAGCTAGAACAATACGTATCCCAGTCCATATGGTTGAGACTATAAATAAGCTCGTTCGAATTGAAAGACAGTTAGTCCAAGAATTAGGACGCGATCCATCAAATGAAGAAATCGCTAAAGAAATGGGGATTGAAGTAGAAAAGGTACGAGAAGTCCGAAAAATTGCTCAAGAACCTGTCTCCTTGGAAACACCTATTGGTGAAGAGGAGGACAGTCATTTAGGCGATTTCATCGAGGATGACACAGCTGTTGCTCCTGACGAAGCAGCTAATTTTACGATGCTTAGAGAAGAATTAAATGAAATTCTTATGACATTAAATGAGAGAGAGAGAAAAGTTCTGGAACTGCGCTTTGGTTTAGTGGACGGGACTCCGCGAACACTAGAGGAAGTAGGAAAAGAGTTTAATGTTACGAGAGAAAGAATTCGTCAAATAGAAGCGAAAGCTTTGCGAAAATTAAAGCATCCAAGCCGCAGTCAAAAATTGAAGGATTTCTTAGATTAATATGAAAATGCAGCGTTTAAAAACTATAATTCATTTTATAGAGAAAAATTCGATTGTAGCAGATATAGGTACGGACCATGGGGTCGTACCTATTTATCTTATAGAGGAAAATATTGCAAAAAAAGTGATTGCGACGGATATCAGCAAACCTTCTTTAGAAAAATTAGAAAACAAACTTCAAGAAAAGGCTGGATCATTAAATATTGAGACGAGATGCAGCGATGGATTAAAACAGATTCTTCCCTTTGAAGTCGATACGATTATTATTTCTGGAATGGGTGGAGTTTTGATAGAAGAAATATTATCTCATTCTATAGAGACAGCCAAAACTGCATCAACGCTTATACTTCAGCCGAATAATGCAGTAGACCATTTAAGGAGATGGCTTCTTTATAATGGTTTTTATATTGAGAATGAAAAAGATCTTTTTGAGAATCGAAAATACTATACGATTCTTTGCGTAAAGAGAGGACTCGATAAACCTTATACAGAAACAGAATACAAATTCGGAAGAAGATTGATAGAGAATCAATCTATTGTACTGAAGAAATATCTGATTCATTTAAAAGACGAAAAAAGCAGTATATTAACTGAATTAAACAGCATAGGGAGTTCCTCTGCCAGCGAACGGATAAATGAACTTCAAAAAGATATCAATGAAATTAATGAGGTGATTGAGGCATATGATTCTTAAGAATATTATAGAGGTGTTTCAACAGAGATACTCTGAATTCCTTCAAGAAGATTGGGATAATTCGGGTATTCAGATTGCAGATCTTAATAAAAAGATTTTCAAAGTCTTATTTGTAATAGATATTACGAAAGAAGCTTTAGAGTTTTCTATTGATCATAATATCGATTTGATCGTATCTCATCATCCATTATTTTTCACATCTTTAAAATCTTTAAATGCTTCCGAGGGCAAGTCTAAGCTTATACTATCCTTAATAAGGAACAATATAGATGTATATTCGATGCATACGAATATAGACAAGGTAAGAGACGGTGTATCGGATGAACTGCTTAATATGTTAGATTATGGCAATAAAGGATCTCTTGATGAGGAAGGATTCCTTCGATTTACCGAAGTTAACCATTCTTTTGAAAAGATAGCCCTTGAGATTAAGGAGAAATTCCATCAAGATAGGCTATTGTACTATGGGAAGCTAGATCATAGTGTTAATAAGATTGCTGTTTGCGGAGGCAGCGGCGGAAGTTTCATAAATCTTTGTATTGAAAAAGGTATCGATTTATATATTACTGGGGACCTAAAACATCATGATATTGAAGCAGCGTTATTAAATAATATGAATTTGATTGATTTGGGTCATTTTGATTCTGAGGTACATATTCTTGAAAGAATGAAAGAAGAACTTCAGAGTCATTTTCCAGAGATACAGTCATATATTCTAAAATCGAATCCATACGAAAGAAAATATCTTTAATTGCAAATAGTAATTTACTTTGTTATAATATATATCGAGTAAGTCAGATGATCGCGTTTTTTAACGAGGAAAGTCCGTGCACCATAGAGCAGGATGCTGGATAACGTCCAGTAGGGGCGACCCTAAGGCTAGTGCAACAGAAATATACCGCCGGTGCTTTTCGAAGCAGAGGTAAGGATGGAAAGGCGAGGTAAGAGCTCACCAGCAAATAGGCGACTATTTGGCTATGTAAACCCCATCTGGTGCAAAATCAAATAGGATAAAAAGATGGCTGCTCGCCATCTCCGGAAGGTAGATTGCTTGAGTCTATTGGCAACAATAGATCTAGATAGATGATCATCTAATACAGAACACGGCTTATAGACTTGGTCAAAGGCAGCGGAGACGCTGCCTTTTTTATTGTCAAAGTTTGTTTTGTACTTTTGTGCAATAAGTAGAAGGATAAAAATGTATTATAATAAACCTTCATTGGCTCTTCTAAATTATACAAGACTCTCAAAAAATAATAATTTATTATAAGAAAAAGCAGATCATAAATGATCTGCTTTTTTACATTGATTTCTCTGCTATTTCTGCTGTATCTATAATTTTATCGGAAAATTCAAGAATAAATTCCGAACCAAGTCCTTCTTTGCTATTTACCAATATTTTGCCTCCTAACCGATTGGTATAGTTTTTTACAATAGATAAACCAAGACCGGAGCCGCTGGTTTTCGTATTACGAACATTGTCGACTCTGTAGAAACGATCGAATATATTTGAAATTGACTCTTCAGCCATGCCGATTCCAGTGTCTCGTATGGAAATTAATATTTTATGATGACGATGAGTAAGTGTTAAATAGACTTTATCGTCTTTTTCACAAGCTTTTAATGCATTGCTTAATAAATTCTGGATGATTTGTGTTAATTTATCTTTGTCCGTGCTTATAGTAATCGACTTTTCTAAATTTGCAATCAGCAAGACTTCCTTTTTTAGGAAGGAAGGGTTCACAGCTATTGTAATTTCGTTCAGCAGCTCTTCAACATTAAAACGGGATATTGAGAGTTCTTCCTTTATTGCACCGCTAAAACTTTCTTTTAATCCTGTCACTATAACATTAAGTCTTAATAGTTCATTTAGTATAGTTTCGTAATTCTCTTCGCTAGGATCTATAATTCCGTCTTTCAAAGCTTCGATGTGCAATTGAAGATTTGTTAATGGTGTACGGAGTTCATGGCTGATGTCTTGAGCATAATTTTCTCGAATAGCTTTTTGATGCTTGAGAGTATTAGCTAGATATTCAATATCGTTGTTTAATGTCTCAATTTCATATATATCAGAGGGAGGAAGGTTCAGATTTTCAAATTCTCCGTCTTTAATTTGATTTGTAGCTATGGATAAAAAGCTAATTGGTCTAGAAAGAGCATGGGCAATGAAATAATTCATTATAATAGTAGACATTAAGGCAATCATGCAGCTGATAAACAAAAATTTAAACATAGTTTGACTGAATGATTTTGTCATGATATCGGTATAATTTGTATCGATAAAACTAAATTGAATTGTGCCTACCTGCTGATTGTTATCTATTAAAGGATAGTCTTTTAGGATTATTTCATTATCCGGTTGAATATTCGTATCAGGAAGAGCATCGATATCCAATAAAATTTTATTGTCTTTATCAAGTATTTGCAATTGAAGCTGTTCGTTTGCAATATAGTTTTTAAGGAGTTCTCTTTTTTGTCCAATAGGGTAGGGAGCATTCATGATTTCTGTAACCATTTGTTCGATAGACTGGAATTTGATATTCTGCTCATATTCTAGATATTCTCTAAAAGATGAGTTAAAATTTAAACTTGTAATAAGCACAAGTATTGTAAAAGGAATCAAGATGGCTATTAGAAATGTGATACTGATTTGTTTTCTAAATTTCATCTCCAAGTCCTGCCTTATAGCCTACTCCATAAACTGTCTTAATATATTTAGGTGATTTTGGCTGATCTTCAATTTTATGCCTTATATTTTTGATATGGGTATCTATTGCACGATCGTAAGCATCATAGTGCATACCAAAGGCTATCTCAATAATTTCTTCCCGAGTAAATATTTTTTGAGGATTTGAGAATAATGTTTGTATAATCTTAAATTCGTTATTTGTTAAAGAGACTTCTTGGCCGTTTTTTAATAATTTATGATTATCAAAATCGATTTGAATTTTTCCATTGTCGATGTTCAGCCATTCGCTTTTAGGAAGATTATACTTTTCAACTCGTCTAAGAACAGTTTTTACTCTTTGTACCATTTCTTTAGGGCTAAAGGGTTTCGAAATATAATCATCCGCACCTAATTTTAAACCCTTTACAATTTGTTCTTCTTCCACTTTTGCGGTAACCATAATTACAGGTGTTTCTGAATTTGTTCGGATATACTCCATAATTTCTTCTCCGCTTACTCCAGGAAGCATCAAATCCAGCAAGATTAAATCATAGCGGTTTTCTTTGATTTTTATTAATGCATCTTCCCCATTAAAGGATTGATCTACAAGATATCCTTCTTTTTCTAAGTATTTTCTTTCAATATTTGAAATGCCTACTTCGTCTTCTATAATTAAAATTGATATATCCAAGATAATACCTCCTTATTAAAATTATTATATTACATTTTTGTGAGTAAATTAAGTAAGCGAGGGCAGAAAGGACAAAATTGAACTTATATTTGACTTATGTCTATAAGACTGTTATGATGATTTTAGACAATTTAATTCAATGTAAGTAAGAGGCCGCGGTGTTGATGAGTAAATTATGAAAGGCTACATCGCCGAAATACTAATTTAGTATTGGGGTCAAATCGAATAGGTTTGGGACTGTCATGGCGGGATGCCCATCTCGCTAATGGAGTACTTCTTGCATTGGGGCAGAAGTTGACTATGAACTATGAGTGCTTTTGCTCATGGTTTTTTTGTATTCGAGAGGATGATGAGATGAAGTTATTTGGAACAATGAAAATTTCCGATAATATGGTTGAGGTTGGCGGAGTCTCTGCACAATCGCTGGCAGAGGAATACGGTACCCCTCTTTATATTATTGACGAAGAACAGTTTAAGAATACGATTGCAGATTTTAAATACAATTTTTTAAGCAATCAGCTGAAAACGAATGTTATTTATGCTTCAAAAGCTCTACTGAACCTATATGTAGCAAATATAATCGATGAATCAGGATTATCGCTGGATGTAGTTAGCGGCGGGGAATTATATACTGCATTAAAGGCAGGATTTCCAGCAGAACGTATTTTTTTTCACGGCAATAATAAGTTGGTAAAAGAATTGCAGATGGCAATAGAATCCAATGTAGGTACGATAATTGTCGATAATGAATTAGAAATAGAAATACTATCCGATCTTTTGAAAGACTATAAAAAATCTCAGCGAGTTCTATTGAGAGTAAATCCTGGTATAGATGCTCATACCCATGAATATATTAAGACTTCAAAAAATGATTCAAAATTTGGCGTGAGTATATTCGACGAAGATACGATTGAGATTATAAAACGCATACATGATGACGAATATTTAGAGTTCAAAGGTCTTCATTGCCATATAGGTTCTCAAATCTTTCAAGAAGATTCCTTTCTAAAAGAGTCTGAGACAATGCTGGAGTATATATCTAGAATTGAAAAAGAAGAAAATATCCATGTGGAAGAGTTGAATCTAGGCGGAGGGTTCGGTGTATACTACACAGAAGAAGACAAACCCTTTAGCATTAGCGAATTTTTGAAAAAGTTAGTAAAATTTATAGAAGATTATTCGAAAAATAATGGACTTCATTTAAAGCAGATTGATATCGAACCCGGCCGCTCCTTAATTAATAACAGCGGTTCGACGCTTTATACGATCGGAGGGATCAAGAGAACATTCGGAGGCAAAAATTATATTTTTGTAGATGGAGGAATGACGGACAATATTCGTCCAGCTTTATATCAAGCTGAGTATGAAGGTATTATAGCGAATAAAGCAGAAGAAAAACCAGCAGTTAAATATACAATAGCTGGAAAATGCTGCGAAAGCGGCGATCTTCTTATTAAAGATATTATGCTGCCTAAGGCTGGCAGAAATGATTTGTTTTTAATAAATTCCACTGGAGCATATAATTATTCTATGAGCAGCAATTATAATAGAATAGAAAAACCGGCTATGGTTTTTGTTATGAACGGCGAGTCCAAACTTGCAGTTCGCAGAGAAGAATATAAAGATCTTATAGCAAATGATATAGTTATTAATGATTAAAAAATAGATTAGAACAAGGAGAAAAAATGAAAAAAATTAATTTAGCTGTTGTTGGTGCTACTGGAAATGTTGGAAGAATGATTTTGAAGGTTTTAGAAGAAAAGGATTTTCCTATAGAAAATCTATACTTATTTTCTTCTAAAAAATCCGCTGGATCGGAAATAGATTTTAAAGGAAAAAAATATGTGGTTGAAGAGCTGACTGAGGACGTTTTCGATAGAGATATCGATATAGCAACTTTTTCTGCGGGTGGAACGATTTCAGAAAAATTCGCTCCGATTGCAGCTAGTAAAGGAATTACAGTCGTAGACAACAGTTCTCATTTCAGAATGGAAAAGGATATTCCGCTAGTCGTGCCTGAAGTAAATGGAAAAGAAGCATTAAATAATTCAGGAATCATTGCAAATCCAAACTGTTCTACAATCCAGTCAGTACTGCCTTTAAAACCTTTATATGATAAATATGGTATTAAGAGAGTAATATATAATACTTATCAAGCAGTGTCCGGTTCAGGAATGAAAGCTATTGAAGATCTAGCAAATAAAACTTGCGAGGTATATCCATATCCGATTGCGTACAACTGCCTTCCTCATATTGATGTATTTCTTGAAAACGGCTATACAAAAGAAGAAATGAAGATGATTGAAGAAACTAGAAAAATATTAGATGATGATAGTTTAAAAGTAACAGCAACAACTGTACGTGTCCCTATTAAGAACTCTCATGCAGTAAGTATCAATGTTGAATTAGAAAAAGATTTTGATATTGAAGAAATCAGAAAAGATTTTGAATCATTCCCGGGAATTATCATAAGAGATGATATTGAAAATAATATCTATCCTTTAGAACAAGAGTCCGATGGGAAAGATGAAGTCTTTGTAGGCCGCATTCGAAGAGATTTTAGTGTGGATAATGGTATCAACTTCTGGTGTGTGGCTGATAACCTACGAAAAGGAGCTGCTTCAAACACTGTTCAAATCGCTGAAATCGTAGCAAATGAAATGCAATAGGAGGCAAAATGACTTTATTTAAAGGATCGGGAGTAGCAATCGTTACTCCTTTTAATGAAGATATGACGGTTAATTATGAGGAATTAGACAAATTAATTGAATTCCAAATAGCAAATAAAACAGATGCAATCATAATAGCTGGAACTACTGGTGAAGCTTCAACATTATCAGACGAGGAGCATCTTGAATTGATCGGACATACTGTGAAAAAAGTCAATGGAAGACTACCAGTTATTGCTGGTACGGGCAGTAACGATACTCGCCACGGCATAAATCTAAGTGTGGAAGCAGAAAAGCTTGGTGCAGACGGTCTGCTGCAGGTGACACCGTATTATAATAAAACTACACAAAAAGGATTGAAAGAACATTTTTTAGCCATAGCAGATGCGGTAAATATTCCTATTATTCTATATACTGTTCCAGGTAGAACGAATATGCCGATAGCACCAGAAACTGTTTTAGAATTGTTGGACCATCCAAATATTATCGGCTTGAAAGATGCTACAGGGGATTTAGGCTATACGGTCGCTGTAAAAGCTCTATGCGGCGACAAAATTGATATTTATTCTGGGAATGATGATATAGTAGTACCATTATTATCAGTAGGGGGAATAGGGGTTATTTCTGTACTAGCCAATTGTGCTCCTCTTGAAACTCATAATATGGTTATGAATTATCTAGAGGGTAATGTTTCAGAAGCCAGGAGTCTTCAATTAAAATATAAAGAATTTATTGATGCTTTATTCGCTGAAGCGAGTCCTATACCTGTTAAATCAGCATTAGAACTTATGGGATATGGAAAAAGCAATCTACGCCTTCCTTTAACAAGTCCATCTGATTCGACAGTTGAATTATTAAAAACAAAAATGAAAGAGGTAGGATTACTCTAATAGGAGGAACAGGTGAATATTTTACTTGCAGGAGCTACAGGGGCAATGGGAAAAGTTGTAACTGAAGTTGTAGAAAACAAAGAACAATATCATATTGCAGCTGGATTTGGAGAAGGCGAGTCGAAAGCGGATTATCCAGTATATGCGGATATTATTGAAATAAATCCGGAAAATATTGATGTAATTATCGATTTTTCCGTCGCTGAAACCCTCGAGTCTATCTTAAACTATGGTACATCAAACAAAATTCCTATCGTGATTGCAGCGACAGGTCATAATGAAGAGCAGATTGAAAAGATAAAGCTTGCTTCGGAACAGATACCTGTTTTATGGTCTGGCAATATGAGCTTAGGTATTAATATAATGACTGAAGTTGTGAAAGAACTGGCTGCAAAATTAGCGAAGTATGATATCGAAATTATTGAAAAACATCATCATTTTAAAAAGGATGCACCGAGCGGTACTGCTAAAATGCTTTATAATGCAGTAAATGAAGGCCGTAATGGCAACACACACCCTGTATATGATCGTCATGATATAAAAGAGCAGAGAGAGTCTACAGAGGTAGGGATACAT
>JAAZME010000127.1 GCA_012798975.1 Gallicola sp. | reverse complement strand
TAGTAAATACTTTTACAAGATAGTCTTTGTATGGGAATCCGATAGCACACTCAGGCTCTAAGAATGCATGCTCTGTAAATGGTGTTTTAAAGGTGTCTTTAACCACATATTTTGCGTTTTCTAATGCTGTTTTTGCATCTCCGCGGGCAATATGTCTTGTTTGGCACATATTTCCATTAGAATGGATTTTTGGAGCATCTTCAGCTAAGGCATCTTTTATTGTACGGATGGGCTCCAATTCTTCGAATTCAATCTTAACAAGTTTTTTTGCTTCTTCTACTTTTTCTGGTGAATCTGCTACTACAAGACAAATCGCATCTCCGATTCCTCTTGTGATTTCGCCTTCTGCAATAAATACATCCCAGTCTTGCTGAATATGGCCTACTTTATTATTCGGAACGTCTTCTGCTGTAAAGATATACTCAACACCTTCTAACGCTTCCGCTTCTGTTTTGTCGATAGAAACGACTTTAGCGCGAGGATATTTTGTACGTATACAAGAACCGTATACCATTCCGTCCATTTCAACGTCGTCTACGTATTCCCCTGTACCTAATACTTTATCTTTCGCATCGATACGTCTCATGCGTACCCCTAATTCTACATTTTTATCTTCGCTTGAAAGTTCTTCTTCCCCTCGGATAATTTTTGCAGCAAGCAGAATACCGTCGATTATTTTCTTGTATCCTGTACAGCGGCAGATATTTGTTCTGATGGCTTGTTGAACTTCTTCAAATGTCGGATCCGGGTTTTTGTCTAATAAACCTTTTCCGGCCATAACCATTCCTGGAATACAGAAACCGCATTGTACAGATCCTGCATCGGCAAAAGCTTGAACAAATGCATCTTTTTCAAAATCTGAAAGTCCTTCTACTGTTAGAACGGATTTTCCTTCTAATTTTGATAATTTTGGAATACAAGCTCTTGTTGCTTTTCCATCGACTAATACTGTACAAGTACCGCAAGCTCCCTCGCTGCAACCGTCTTTCACCGATTTTAATTTTAAATCATCTCTCAAGAAACGAAGCAGAGTTTTTTCTTCTGCTACATCGTATTCTTTATTGTTTACTACAAATTTTGGCATATGTAATACTCCTTTAATTTTAAATTTAGAAAACTATTATAAATATGTACTTGTTTTGATAAAAAAATAACTAATATGATATAGTTTTCCTATTGCTATTTACAATTATAGCATATTCCACCTCATAAAAAAAGCTGAATTTAGCCGTTGTCTCAATGTTCATATATCGAATACTTTTTGAAAAGACCTCAATATGAGGTCTTTTTAATCTGTTTTTTATTGTCTTTCTAAGAATTTTCCTGTTCCTGCAGACACTCTTAATTCACCATTATCGATGATAATTTTGCCTCGCTGGATTGCTTTATCCAGTTTAAAGCCAGACTTAAACCCTTCATAAGTTGTATAGTCGCAGGTGCTGTGGCGGTTTTCTTGAGAAATTGTATAGGAATTTTTCTCATAAATTACAAAATCTGCATCTGCTCCGATTGATATGCTCCCTTTTTTAGGGTATAGCCCGAATATTTTAGCAGGATTAACAACTAGTTTCTGTAATAACAAGTTGATAGAGAATCCTCGTTTTGTTCCTTCTGTTAAAATAGTTTCCATTCTCTCTTCGATCCCTGGTGCCCCTCCTGGTGCCACTCTGAAATCCTCTTTTCCATTGAGTTTATCTCTTTCAAAAAAGAATGGACAATGATCTGTTGCGATAACATCTACTTCGCCTTCAGCTATCCCTTTCCAAAGAGCTTCTTTATCCTTTTCTTGTCTTAAAGGAGGCGCCATAATATATTTTAGTCCTTCGATGTCTCCATTTTCAATATATTTCTCTTCTGTTAAAAGTAGATACTGTGGACAAGTTTCACAATAAAGATTTTTAACTCCTCTTTCTCGGGCTTCTTTGATTTCATTTAAAGCTTCTTGTGTTGATGTGTGGACAATATAAAGTTTCGGATAGTCTGCTAATTCCGAAAGATAAATTAGGCGGTTTACAGCTTCTGCTTCTGTAGCATTCGGGCGTGTTTTCGCATGATAGATCGGCGTTAAATGACCGGCTTTTCCTGCTTCTTCTCGAAGGAGTGCAATCGAACCATCATTTTCACAATGGACACAGATTACAGTCCCAGATTTTTTTGCCGCTTGGAGAACTTTTAATATTTCCTCGTCATCCAGCATGCCGCCATAGGTTGTGTAAAGCTTAAGGCTGGAAATTCCTTCGTCTTTTAATTTTTGTAGCTCTTTAAGGGTTCCTTCGTTAACATCTTGAATCACTCCATGAAAACTATAATCTATAACCGCTTTTTCTCCT
>JAAZME010000071.1 GCA_012798975.1 Gallicola sp. | reverse complement strand
GTTTGTGATTTTCTGCAGAGCTTCAAAATATGAGGCGTCGTCCTTTGTTTCTTCGATCAGTTTCAGATAAGTGTCTTCTTTTTCTAAAAAGGAAACGTTGTTGAATTTTTCATCGATTGTAAAATAAGGATAGTTTTCTTTCAGCGTATTATAAAAGTATTTAAAATCTTTTTCTTTTGCCGTTTCGCTTAGAGGCCCTTTCTGTGATAGAGGATTTTCTGAAGTGTTTTTAAGAGGCGGTTTATAGAAATACAGAACTCCAAGAAAAATGATAAGACAGAAAAATAAGAATGGAAGAGGGGATTTTTTCTTTTTTCTTCTTTTTTTAATATTTTTATGGGGAATTTTTCTTTTTTCCATAACGGCCTCCTATAAAGTTAATTGTATTTTATCAATGAAAGGCTGGAATAACAAGTTTTTACTATATATAATAGATCAGATTAATTCAAAAAAATTAGGGTATATAGGAGACAGCGTGAGAAAGCGATAAAAGGGGATTTACTATGAATAATGTACTATTAATCAACAGAATCAATCCCAATGATCAATCACCGATGCCTGAGAAAATAACTTTTATTATAGGGGATATGCATTTAGAAGAAACTCATCAGAAAATCTATGAACTTGTCCAAACTCTGGATTTTGTGTGTATAGAGGAGTTGATCATTAAGTATAATGGGATTACGGTACCGCTTAATATTTCCAAAATTCCAGATGTCATCAAAGAATTTTGTACAAGAGATATTAAGTTATATGGAGTTTATGGACTCTATGAGGAATAATGTTTATATACGATGTATAAGGGTATATATTACAAAGAGTAACTAACGAAAGGGAGAATGAATATGGATAATAAAATATTGGATAAAATTAATGTACAAATGAATTTTGAATTAGAATCAGCATATATCTATGCAGCGATGCAGGCTTGGTTTGAAAATGAGGATTGGAACGGTTTTGCACACTTTATGCAGAAACAAGCTCAAGAAGAAATGGAACATGCGCAAAAGATGATCCACTATCTTCAAGAAAGAGGATATGCTGTAGAATATGATGCAATTCCAAAACCAAAAAATGATTACGGAAGTATAGAAGAAGTTTTCCAAGCAGCTTACGATCATGAAAAAGAAGTAACTAAAAACTGCAATGATATCTATCTAGCAGCTAAAGAAGCAAAAGACAATGCCAGCGAAATTTTTATGCAATGGTATGTAATGGAACAAGTTGAAGAAGAAGCTACATTTGATGCTATTATCACAAGATTAGACAGAATTGCAGGAAGCAGTTCAGGTCTTTATATCTACAATGGCGAATTAGGAGCTAGATAATAATATAAATGCAAACCAGCCTTATATTAGGGCTGGTTTTTTATTTGGAGAAAAAAGGACCATATTTGAAGAATTATGAACAATCATTAGAATAAGAAAGGCTAGATTTACAGTTTTGGTCCTCGTGAGTATATAATATAGCTAAAAATACAGCTTCCTCCTCTAATTATGAGACTCAGTCATAAGATCATCGAAAAGGATGACAGACGTTACTGGGAATGGGAAAAGCTTATCTCTACCATTGAGAATTGTATTTTAGAATGCAATGAGGAAATCGTTAGCATAGGTGTGGATACCTGGGGTGTGGACTTCGGTCT
>JAAZME010000352.1 GCA_012798975.1 Gallicola sp. | reverse complement strand
TTGTGGAAGAAAGAATTAAATTTATCATTGCTATGAAAGAAAACAAAATTCCCTTTAAACAATTATGCAAAGAGTTCAATATCTCTGAAAAAACAGGATATAAGTGGAAAAACCGATTTGAAGAAACAGGTGATTTCTCGAGTTTACAAAATCAAAGCAAGGCCCCTAAATCCAATGCGAATCAACTCGATGAGGATACCATTATCTCCATTTTGTCCCTAAAAGAAAAGCATCCTTTCTGGGGAGCTAAGAAATTTCAGGCGATCCTTCAGACCACTAAAACTCTTGATAAGGCACCGTCAGTAAGCAGTATAAACCGTATTTAAAAAAAAGCGGGTAAAATAAAAAAACGAAGAATTCGTAAAATCAGCACCGACTCTGCTTCTGTCTTACGCAGGCATATTCCAGCTGAATTGCCAAATGATGTATGGGCTATTGATTTTAAAGGGTGGTGGTTTTCTGAAGGCGAGAAAGGTGAACCTTTTACTGTTCGTGACCTGGCTAGTAAAAAAGTTTTGGCAGCGACTCTTGTAAAAAAGAAAGATACTCTAACCGTCAAATTAATCCTTACTGAATTGTTTAAACTATACGGGCTGCCTAAGGTTATCCGCTCCGATAATGGAACGCCCTTTTGCTCTACTTCAAGCCTTTTAGGGCTTACTCAACTGTCAGCATGGTGGATGAGCCTAGGGATTATCCCCGATAGAACTGATCTAGGATGTCCCGGTCACAATGGCTCTTTAGAGAGGTTTCATGCGGATATTGCTCAAGAAATGGAAGGACGCACTCCCGGCGGAATCATTGGAAATCAAAAGGCATTGGATCAGTGGCGGGAAGAATACAATTCTATTCGTCCAAACGAAGCAATTGAGTTAAAAACACCGGACTCGATTTATATAAAATCGCCAAGACTCTACACGGGAGATGTAGAAGACCTTGAGTACCCTTTTGGCTACCAAAGAAGAAAGGTCAATAAAGAAGGTGCTTTTAAATGGAAATCGACTTCTATTGCTCTAAGCTCTGCATTAAGAGGGTATCCTATTGGGCTGAAGGAGTTGGGGGATGGGCGTTATCATGTTTACTTTACAGAACAATTAATAGGTACATTTTATCCAAAATTAGTTTACTTTGAACCTTTGGATAAGGTACAATCGGATTAATTTTAAAGACATAGAAGAAACTAGTGAAATGGCTTGACTCTACAATATCAATTCATTTCACTATAGGGGGTCCCCCCTAAAACGTAAAAACACTTACCTATGTCTTGACACAAAGTACTTACCCATGTCGTGATCAGACCATCTTTTCACTTTCCCTACTCCCTAGCTCCTACTTCCTATCTTTTCCTTCTTTTTCTCTTTCCCTGGCCACCAAGGGTGTGCCGCCTAAAGCTTGGTTGCCGAAGGCATACCGCCTAGGCTGCGCAGCAGTCCTGCCTCTCTCTTTACGACTGCACAATCTTTACAATAATGTTCAACAGATTACTGCTGTCGGGGTAGTTTAGGACGGGGGATGTGCCGTGTTCGTAATTTGAACTTCCATCCGGGTTTAATCCCATTCCTACAGGCATTTGGAAGACGAATCCGCTTTCGGGCAGGGAGAAAAAGACATTGGAGATATTAACGCCGCTGCCCCCGGTGGTGGTTCCAGCAGTGACTGCAAAACTTGTTTGATTCGCAAATTGAGCGAAGGTATCTGCAGCGTATTTTGTCTTTGTATTCTGAAGGATATAGACCTTTCCTTTAAAGGGGTATCCTTTTTGCGGTTCTGAGCGGAGGGAATACTGTTTGCCGTATTCGAATTTGTCGGCTCGTTCTTTCGGGATATTTAAAGTTTTTGCGATATCATTTAAATCTGCTTTTTCTGGCAGATTGGTGAAGTGATCCGACTGATAGGAATCCAAGTATTTTGTATAAGGGTCGCCTTTTTCTAAAATGGTGGCGGTGGATTTATAATAATTATTGGAGAGGGGGAGGACAAGATTTTCCATAAAATAGTCTACAGAAATCCCCTGATTGTCCCGTATATCGATAATCAAGGTATGATAGCCTTTTAAATTATTGATAAATTCTTTGATTTTTTCTCCATCGCTGTCTACATAAAGAGGATTAAAATCTTTGATCTTAATATAGGCTACTTCCTCCGGTATCGGCGTTGTCATGGTCAGATCTTCATGGACATCCGAGCTTTCGGTAATGGGAAGAGAACTGTAGCGGTTTTTCGCATGTTTCTGTTTCAATGTGTCGGTCCAGAGCTTCATGGATGAAATATTTTCATATTTTAAATAGTGGTCATATTCTTTTTTACTTAAAAACTTTACTTCGCTTCCCAGATCGTTTGTGATTTTCTGCAGAGCTTCAAAATATGAGGCGTCGTCCTTTGTTTCTTCGATCAGTTTCAGATAAGTATCATCTTTTTCTAAAAAGGAAACGTTGTTGAATTTTTCATCGATTGTAAAATAAGGATAGTTTTCTTTCAGCGTATT
>JAAZME010000030.1 GCA_012798975.1 Gallicola sp. | reverse complement strand
GATTCTGTTTCGTAGCTTTCCCCTTCGATAGCTGCTTTTAAGTTTTCTTCAGTAGAATTTACATTTCCAGCCATTTTGAATTCATTCATAGCATGGATTGTTTCTGCTTCCGCTGCTGCTTTAAACATTTTAGCTGCATTTGTTTTTCCTTCTTTTTCAGCTTGAGCTGCGAATGCTAAGTACTTTCTGTTTGCTTGAGATTCCCCCGCAAATGCTGCCATTAAGTTTTCGTTTACTTTACTCATTTTACATACCCCCATTTAATTTGTAATTATTATAAACTTAGATCGATTACTAATAGAGTATAACTCATTTTTCCTTTTTTGTCTAGAGGCATCCTTTTGCAATTCGATCTCTGCTCTATCTAAAGGCATTTCTTTTCCCTGTCCAACACATCGAAAAGAATATATGCCGACAGGCTCTTGTGAGAAAGAACCATGCTGTCCTCTGCAGAAAGTTCTTCTAGTTTTTTTCTAATCAAGGCGATTTCTTCCTCTGAAACTCCTTTGTTTTTATAGCGGTGGATATATTTCTGAATCATAATAGAGGCCTTGTCGATATTTCTTCTTTCGCTTTCCACCATCTTAACATCCGGAAAAATCCCCTTTAAATATAAGAGATTATAAATATAATAGAAAACCCCGGGCCCTTTTGATTTTTCTTCCCAATGGATAAGCTTTTTGATTTCCTGATCTACAGAATCCTCTTTTGTAATATGAGTGATCAAAAAAACTTTATCCCTTGAAGCCTTTAGAAGTTTTTCAAAATTCGCCGTTCCGTTCATAACAGGACTCTTTGAGACAAAAACAAGATCAAAATAGTTCTCCCAGCCTCTTTCCTTAAGATCAACCTCTTCCCAAGGTCCTTTATAAAGATGATATTCTCCCGGCTCCTCTTCCTCTATAAAAGCCTTTGCGTTTTCTACCATCTTTCCCGATAGTTCTACGCCGTAAACGTCCGCCCCGGCTCTTTTAAAAGGAACGAGATATTTCCCCGACCCGAAACCCACATCGAGAACCCGCTTCCCCTTTAAATCCATATATTCTTTTAAAAAATCAAAGACAGGAAGCTCTTTGTCTTCCTTCGCATAGATTTTAAGTTCCCTGGCCCGATCGTCCCACATCATCTCGTCTGCCTTATAATCTCTGGCAAACTGGTCAAACTCCTGCTCCAGTTTTTGTATCCCTTTTTCCATGCCGCCCTCCTGTTTCTCTTATTTTTATTCTAACCACTATAGCCGATAATAGGCTGCTTCTCAAACCTCATCCTTAGAAAATATTAATATATCTCCGCTTATACTCTATATTCTTAGAGCTAAAAGGATCATTGCATAATTCGGCAATGAGCAAAATAAATAGACTTCTTATGGAGTAAACAGCAGCTTATGGGAAATGATATCCCTAAACTCACTGCTACAAGAATAAATAGTAATATAACCCATACCTTTAATTGTGATATTATCACTATAATAAATAAAGATCAAATCTCACTGTTGAAAGCACCCTTGTTAATTACCACTTCAAAGGATTTGTTTTCCCTGATTCAGGCATAAAAAAACTTAAAGCAGACCGATTTTCACCTCGACTGCTTTAAGGAGTTCTATAAAAATATTTTTTAATTCCGATTGTCCATCATAAGAGAAACAATCGCTGAAATCAGACCGTACATCACTCCCGCTATAGGCCATACCATCCAAGTAATATGCCAGTCCCATGTGAGAAAGCTCCACAGCAGATAAATAACTGCAGCCAGCGTCCAATAAACTCCCCCGATGGAATCTAATAGGGTATTTATCTTCTTGTTCCTATAGTCTCCTTTTTGAAGAAGAATACTATAAGAATCGTTTAGGATAGATCCTTCTACAATCATCTTAACACCTATGGCGATTACGATTAAAAGAAAACATACAGCCGTTAACAAAAGTGTCTCCTGTTCTTCGAATAATATAGAGATAAAGATAACAGGAAGAACCGCTACTACACAAAGAGGGATTCCTATAGAAAGCTTCCTTCTATAAATATCCTGATAACGCTCCTCTTCCTTTTCCACCTGCAGTTTCTTTTGGGTTGTCATTTCTATATCTTTAAATTCAAACTCAGAATACTTGGAAATTTTCATTCCTTGAGGAATAAAGATAGAAACAGCGAAAGCAATCATAATAATTAGAAGGCCGACTCCTATAGCCGATGAAAGATCTTCGCTGATAAATCTCATTCCTTGTAAGAATATTAAAGGGACAGCGGACATAATTGCAACGGCAACTCCAAATGAAATTTTTCTTGCAAAATCTTTGCGATCCTCTAAAAACTCCTCCACCTGATGATCCGTTAAATTAATATTGTTTTTCAAAACTTGATCTTTTGCTCTGAAATTCAAGTCCTCTTCCAGCTCTTCTAGGGTTCCGATTCCAGCGATGACTTCTCCCACTGCTTCGTTTTCGCTTTTTCCTTGAGCCTTTAAATCTAAATACTTGTCTTCCATCATCTGATACAGTTCTTTTTTCGCCTGCCGGATATCCGGACTGTCTTCGTATTGTGCAAATAACCCTTCTATGAACGCTCTAATCGTATCCATGTTCCTCCCCCTCCCTAAGGAAATGCTCTATGATCTGATTTGTCTTTCGCCAGTCTGCGCATTTGTCAGAATAGCTTTTTCTGCCTTCTTCTGTGATTCTATAGTAGGTTCTTTGTTTTCCATTGGTTTCTGTGCCATGAAAAGATTCCAGATCCCCCTTTTTTACAAGCCGTTCTAATGCAGAGTATAAGGTTGTATTCTTAATATTGTATTGATTTTCTGTAAGTTCTGAAATATCCTTCGAGATTCTGTATCCGTAGGAAGGCTTATCGTAAAGGACAAACAGCACCATCAAATCAATATAGCCCCGTATCGCATCGCTTAAACTCATATCCTCCCCCCTTATACTTCTATAGTAATACGTTTATAGTATTACGTCTGTCGTTATAATTATAATAACAGGAGATCTCTCCTTTGTCTACTCTTTTCTTTTTCCATCCATTGATTATCATGAGGTTTAATATTACGGCAGTTAGGAAAGAATACAAAAACTCTCCCCTTAAAATAAAGGAAGAGTTC
>JAAZME010000166.1 GCA_012798975.1 Gallicola sp. | reverse complement strand
TGCCTCAAGAGAATTTTTTATACTCTTATTGAACGATAAAATTTCTTCTTTATAAGAGGGGACTTCTTCCGGTGTAATATTCTGATCCGAAACGGCATCGAGAACCTGTGCTATAGTGTCATCAATTTGATTAAAACCGATATCGAGGTAGCCGGGTAGTTCAACTTTGACATAATTTGGGTTAACAACAACAGGGCTTCGATCCAAATAATTTAAATCGAACAGAACAAAATCTGCTCCCATTTCCTTCATGTAAATAATAGAATCTGCAAGTATATCTCGTGTCCATGGAAAGTTACCTACCCGTTCTATTGCTAAATCATCCACATTTATGAGTAGAACAGAATCGCTTTCTTTAAGGGAAGGCGTTGTCCGCTGGAACAGATCATTAATTTGTTTATCCACACTGGTAAATAATAACAACGAACACAAAAGAACAGCTATAAAGGGTACTATTAAATATAACCTGAATCCGTATAAAAAATAAAAAACCCAAGCCCATCCCTGTGGTGTATAATGAGTTAACCAAAAAACATATTGCACCCAGGAGGTGAAGCTTGGATTTTATGGTTAATACTACCACAGAAAGACTAAATAGCACAGGTGGAATGGCACTTGTTGGTAAAATTCTTGAGAAAATCAGTTTTTGTACTAGAACGGGAGTCACTAAACCGAAACACCCTCATGTACTGAAATCAATTATCGGTTTATTTACTCAAGGGCGAACCCGGTTTGAAGAAATAGATATGATTCGTAATGATTCATTCTTTAGAGACAGTTTCGATCTACGCTATGTTCCTGCAAAAGAAACAATTCGACTCTATCTTGAACACATGATTTCCGAGAGAACTCTGATAGATTCAGAAATTGAAACAGCAGTCATTACGCTTTTAAAATCAACTACCCTAACTCCTATCACTATTGCGAACAGGACCTATCTTCCTGTAGATATAGATACTTCACCGATGGATAATTCTAAGAGTCACAAAGAGGGAGTTAGCCGTACCTATAAGCAGTTTGATGGTTACCATCCCATTTTTTGTTATGTTGGACAAGAAGGCTACATGTTGAATACGGAACTTCGAGAAGGGAAACAACATTGTCAAAAGGGAACGCCTGATTTTCTAAAACATACAATGGATATGATATCAAAGTTGGACAGTAAAGCTCCTTTGTTATTTCGTTTTGATGGAGGGAATGATTCCAAAGATATTCTTTCTATGCTGGATAAAAGTGGGCATTTCTTTATTGTAAAAAGAAATCTTCGAAAAGAACTGAGTGAATACTGGCTTGCGGTTGCACAAGGGAAGGAACAATCTCTGTTAAAAATGAATCAAAAACGGTGTATACCGGAGTTCATACCGGAAAAAAACCTGCACAGGATGAATCTTTTCCGGCAATAGATGTCATTTTTGAAGTTACCGAAAGACACAGAGCTAAAGACGGAACAATGTTGCTCTTTCCTGAAGTAGAGATTGAAACCTATTGGACTAATATGTTTGAGAATCCTGAAACCGTCATTGATTTATATCATGATCACGGAACTTCAGAACAATTTCACAGTGAATTAAAAACGGATATGAACGTAGAAAGGTTACCTTCGGGGAAATTTGCAGTAAATGCAATTCTTCTGAAGTTAGCAATGGTGTCTTTTAATATTCTGAGATTTATCGGTCAAAAAGCCCTTTCCTGTACTGAAACCCTTCCATACAAGACATCATCAAAACGAAAACGGCTTCGAAAAGTTATAGATGATTTGATCCGGGTTGCAGTGAAGATTGTCCGACATGCAAGACAAGTCTTTATTCGCCTGTGGGATAAAGACCCTTGGCTCGATTGTTTTAGTCAGGTGTATAGTATCTGTTGTAATTTGTAAAACTACCCAAAATAACCAATCCAACAGGATACCTGTGTCAAAAATTTAGGAAGAAGGAAAAAAAGAATCCTTTTTTGGTATGAATCTTTGCAAGTGCCTTCATTATTCAGTATGTATGCCCACATCTTTCTAGTTTAAGAATCTCTAAACATTGTTTTTTACTTCTTTCTGAAAACTTCGAGCATAGTATACGGATTCAGGTATCAATAAATACTATAACACAGCGGTATACAATATCAAGAAAATTTCTGTGTAATTATGTAAAAACTGATAATTTCCT
>JAAZME010000251.1 GCA_012798975.1 Gallicola sp. | reverse complement strand
GGCTGTTCGCCCATTAAAGAGGCACGCGAGCTGGGTTCAGAACGTCGTGAGACAGTTCGGTCCCTATCCACCGTGGGCGCAGGAGATTTGAGAGGATCTGTCCTTAGTACGAGAGGACCGGGATGGACAGACCGCTGGTGTACGAGTTGTTCCGCCAGGAGCAGAGCTCGATAGCTACGTCTGGAAAGGATAAGCGCTGAAGGCATCTAAGCGCGAAGCCAACCTCAAGATGAGATCTCCTTGTCGCAAGATGGAAGAGACCTTGTAGAAAAGAAGGTAGATAGGTCAGGGGTGTAAGTGTGGCAACACATTAAGCTGACTGATACTAATGACTCGAAAGCTTGACCAGGAATATGTATTTCTGTTTCAAAGAAAACTACGGATGAAAAAGAGAAAAGACGAAGTCTTTTAACCACGACTTCACTCTCCACTCTTTCACACTCCACACTTTTCGAAAACTACAGCAAACAGTTTTACAACACAATAGGGGATTTACAACATAAAGTTAACCGTAAACCCAAAAGTAGAGTGACGATGGCGGAAGGGATCCACCTGTTCCCATCTCGAACACAGAAGTTAAGCCTTCTTGCGCCGATGGTACTTATCCGGAAACGGATTGGGAGAGTAGGTAGTCGCTCAACAAAAGAACCTTGTACGATTTATCGTGCAGGGTTCTTTTGCTTTTTTCTCAAATAATAGAATTTCAAAATATAGATTCTTTTCTTTCAGAACACTATCTGCTATAATAAATATGTTATTTAATGAAACAAAAAATTCTTGACAAATTCTGAAATTCGTTTATTCTATTAAAGTCATATTATTTCAAAAATAGATTCAAAAGGGGAAAGGTATATGGCCCCAAGGCACAATGTAATAAAGCTTTCCAACATTCGGAAAGCAGTTAGATAGGCTTGTATAAGCCTTTTCTTATTTCATACTATTGTAAGGAGGAAGAGTAATGAGTACTAAGTATATTTTTATAACAGGCGGGGTTGTTTCTTCATTAGGCAAAGGCTTGACAGCAGCTTCCCTAGGAAGATTATTAAAAGACCGCGGCCTAAAAGTTGTGTTGCAGAAGTTTGATCCCTATTTAAATGTGGATCCAGGAATGATGAGCCCTCTTCAGCATGGAGAAGTTTTCGTAACAGACGATGGAGCGGAAACAGATCTGGATGTGGGTCATTATGAGAGATTTACAGATATTAATTTAGACAAATCTGCAGATATCACAACAGGTATTATCTATAAAACAATTCTAGAAAATCAAGATAAAGGTGTTTACGGCGGCAGTACAGTACAAGTAATTCCTCATGTTACAAATGAAATAAAAGATCGTGTAATAAAAATCGGCACACAAAGAGATGTAGATGTTATTATTACTGAAATCGGAGGAACGGTAGGAGATATCGAAGGTCTTCCATTTATCGAAGCTATCCGCCAGTTTAAATACGATGTAGGCCGTGATAATGTTCTCTATATTCATGTGACATTAGTTCCTTATCTTACCACTTCCGGAGAATTAAAGACAAAACCGACGCAGCACTCTGTAAAAGATTTAAGAAGTTTCGGAATTCAGCCGGATATTATTATTCTTAGAACAGAGCATTCTATCGATGAAGAAACGATAGATAAAATCGCTTTATTCTGCGACATGGAACCTAAAGATGTAATCGAAAATTCCGATGTAGAACATCTGTACGAACTGCCTAAAGTTTTAGAAAAACAAGGCTTAAGCGAACTTGTTATGGAGAAGTTAAAGTTAGAAAAGAGACCTCTTAATTCTAAAGAATGGGATTCATTATTAGAAAAGGTTAAAAAAGTGGACAAGAAAGTTAAGTTAGCAGTGATTGCTAAATATGTAGACTTGAAGGATTCTTATCTTTCTCTTTTTGAAGCTTTAACACATTCAGGCATAGAGTACGGTACTGACTTTGATATAAATATCGTAGATGCTGAAAAATTAGATAGCAAGAATTACAAAAGTATGTTAAAAGACAGCGATGGTATTATTATTCCAGCAGGTTTTGGAGATAGAGGATTGGTAGGTATGGTACTTGCTTCAAAATTTGCAAGAGAGAATAAAATACCTTTCTTAGGAATCTCTATGGGTATGCATGCTGCTGTTGTGGATGTAGCAAGAGATGCAGGGCTTAAAGTACTTCCAGATGATTCTATCGAGAATTCTATAGATGATATTATATACGCGCCTAAAGAAAGTTCAGTGAAGGACGAGCGCCGTTTAGGATTATATCCAAGCCGTATTAAGAGCGGAAGTTTATTATCTGATATTTACGGAGAAGAATTAGTGTATGAGAGACATAGAAACCGTTATGAAGTAAATCGTATGTTTGAAGAAAAAATGGAAAATGCAGATCTTATTATCAGTGCAATGACACCGGATGAAAAATATATTCAAGCAGTTGAAATTAAAGACCATCCATTTTATTTAGGAATTCAATTCCAGCCGGAATTTCGATCCAGACCTACTAAACCTCATCCTATCTTCAATAACTTTGTAAAAGCGATGTTAAAGAAAAAGAAAGATTCATAGGAGGAGTTATGGATAAGGAAGCATTGTCCGGAAAAAAGCTGGATGAACTAAAAGAACTTGCCAGTGAGGCGGGTGTAAAGTCTATTTCAAGGAAGAAAAAAAGCGAATTAATCGATGCAATCCTAGAACAGGTCGAATTAAATGAGCAGGAGAATATGGAGAAAGATGAGAAATCTCCTGCTTCTTCCCAGAAAGAGCCTTTAAAAGTAAAAGGAATACTCGATCTTCATCAAGACGGTTTTGGTTTTTTACGTTCAGAAGGTTATGATTCCGGTGATGATGATATTTATGTGCCTCACACTCAAGTACGCCGATTTCGATTAAAAACAGGAGATTATGTTGAAGGTTTAGCTCGCGAAAAACATGACGATCGGGAAAAATTCAGCCCTTTAATTTATATAAATAAAGTCAACGGCGATGGTCCGGAACATCTAAGAGAAAGAAGAAATTTCGAAGATTTAACACCTCTTTATCCTGATGAAAAAATAGATTTGGAATGGGGTCAAGAGCAGTACTCCATGAGAATTATCAATTTGATTTCACCTATAGGTAAAGGACAAAGAGGGCTCATCGTTTCTCCTCCTAAAACCGGCAAAACAACACTTTTAAAATCAATCGCAAACGCAATCGGAAAAAATCATCCTGAAATGCATATCATTGTGCTTCTAATAGATGAAAGACCTGAAGAAGTCACAGATATGAAACGATCGGTCAATGCGGAAGTAGTAGCTTCTACTTTTGATGAGCTGCCTCAAAATCATACTAGAATTTCTGAAATAGTATTAGAGCGGGCGAAACGACTTGTGGAACATGGCAAAGATGTAGTCATATTAACAGACAGTATTACAAGGCTGTCACGGGCATATAATATTACCAGTCCTTATTCTGGAAAGACCTTATCTGGCGGATTGGATCCTATGGCACTCCATAAACCGAAACGATTTTTCGGTGCTGCTAGAAATTTGGAAGAAGGCGGAAGTTTAACGATAATAGCTACGGCATTGATTGAAACAGGTTCTAGAATGGATGATATGATCTTTGAAGAATTTAAAGGAACGGGAAATATGGAAGTCCATTTAGACCGGGATTTATCTGAACTTCGAATATTTCCTGCTATCGATATTTTCAAATCTGGAACGAGAAGAGACGAACTTCTTTTAAGCCGAGAAGAATTGGAGGCTATGAGAAAGATAAGAAGATTTTTATCCAGCGGAAATCCACAGGAAATTGCAGATAAATTCCAAGAGATGATTCATAATACAAAATCGAATCAGCAATTATTAGATGAGATTAATAAAGGGTTGAAATAGTAAAAAGAATGTTGATTCAATGGGAATACTGTGATATAATAACTTAGTCACGAAACATAAAGGTTTTATTAGGAAGAGGTGAAAATAATGAAAAAGGGAATTCATCCAGAATATCACGAAGCAACAGTTACTTGCTCTTCATGTGGAAATACATTTCAAGTTGGATCTACAAAAGAAGCTATCAAGGTAGAGGTTTGTTCTGAATGTCATCCATTCTACACTGGACGTCAAAGATCAGCTGAACGTGGTGGTAGAGTAGAGAAATTTAAGAAGAAATATAATATGAAATAATGAAGGCTAGTACAATGGTACTAGCTTTTTTATATGAAAGGTTCTCATGGGAATAATGGAGATAGGCGGGCAGGCTCTTCCGGAAGGCATCGTAATGAGAAATAGAGATAAAATCTCTATCGCAAAACGGGATAAAAATACGATTAAAGAAAAACTGCTGTATACAGCTGAGCCTCAAGGAAGAAGATATCAGCTTCCAATTATTCGGGGTATATTTCTTTTATGGAATTTTTACAGCTCCCTGATAGCAAGTTTTAAAGAGCCGGCTGCAAGAAAGAAAAAACAGGGAAGAGTCCTTTATCAACTCATTCTGATACTGAATCTCTTCGCTGCAGTTTTTATTTTTCTGTTTTTTATGCTGATATTATCCACTCTTTTAGCTGGATTGTTTGAAGGATTCATCAAAAATGTTTTTCTTCTTAATATAGTAGAAGGTTTAATACGGATGTTTCTTTTTGTTCTTTATATGAGGCTTCTTATGAAATTTCAGGATATAGAAATCCTTTTAAAATATCATGGTGCAGAACATAAGACGATTCATTGTTATGAGGCTGGAGAAACTCTTACGGTGGAGAATGTACGAACATTTCAGAGATCGCATCCGAGATGCGGTACAAATTATATAAGTTATACATTTACAGTGTATTTAATCATAAATATATTCCTTGGATGGCCCGATATGGGAAT
>JAAZME010000151.1 GCA_012798975.1 Gallicola sp. | reverse complement strand
TGGGCATTAAAGATCTTATCCGCCCAGGGGTAAAGGAAGATCTTCAAAAACTTCGTGCTTTAGGGGTAAAAAATCTGATTATGCTTTCTGGTGATAATCAGGGTACTGTCGATATTATCAACAAGGAACTTCAGTTGACAAAGGCTTACGGAAATATGCTTCCTGAGGATAAATCCGCCTATATTAAAGAACTTAAGGAAAAGGGAGAGATTGTAGCCTTTGTTGGAGATGGAGTCAATGATAGCCCATCTCTTGCCCTCGCAGATGTAGGAATCGCCATGGGCAGCGGGACAGATGTAGCCATCGAAACATCAGATGTGGTATTAATGAACTCCAACTTTAACCGACTTCCTCATGCCCTAGGCCTTGTCAAGGCAACTGCGAATAATATGTTCCAAAATATTGTGATTGCCATTGCTGTTGTTTTTATCCTTTTAACAAGTCTATTGTTTAGTGATTGGATGAATATGTCTATCGGAATGCTGGCTCACGAAGGTAGTATTTTAGTTGTTATTTTAAATGGTATGAGATTATTAGGCTTTCACCTAAAAAAATAAACATAAAGGAGAAATAATATGAAAACTGCAACATTACAATTAGAAACGTTAACTTGTCCCTCCTGTACTCAAAAAATCGAGGGAGCCTTAAAATCCCTTGACGGTGTCGACCAAGACAGTATTAAAGTTCTCTTTAATGCCAGTAAGGCTAAGGTTTCCTACGATGAAGAAAAGCTAAGTCTAAAGGAAATTGAAAGAGCAATCCGCCAAGTAGGTTATACCATAGAAAAATCAAAAGAAAGATAATAAAAAGAATCCCTAAGATTGGAAACCAATCTTAGGGATTCTTTTTCACTTCTAATCTTCATTGAAAAACCCTGAAACTTCCGGCATCATTTCTGTACTCATACGATGAAGCATATTTTCCAGCTGATGAACTTCATCCTCTGTAAACTCTTCCTTAGCTCTGTTAATTACAGTATAAATATATTCATTCTTAAATTTATAGTATTTCTCAAATTTTTCCGTTATATCCAAGTAGAATACTCTCTTATCCTCCTTGGACTGTTCTTTTACCACATAGCCCTTTTTTACAAGACTTGCTACTTTATAAGCAGCATTGGGTTGGGAGATATCAAGAAACTCTGCCAGTTTATTAACCGTAGGTCTCTTTAAGGCATGGATTACCTCTACACAGAAGGTTTCTGTTGCCGTTAGACTGGCTTCTCTTCCTGTAAATCCCGCAAAGATATTTCGATAGAAATTCAATTTAAATTTATCATAGAGTTCGATGAATTCTTGCTCTAGCATATTCTCTCCTCATTTCTATTGTACTGCAAAAGTTAATTGGGCTTTACAAGCAACCTGTCCATCTACTTTTGCCACAGCTTCGGCTATGCCGATTCCCATCTTCATCTGCACAAGCTCGCAATGAAGCTCCAACACATCTCCTGGTTTCACTTGTTTTCTGAACTTCGCATTTTTAACCCCTGCAAAAAGGGCGATCTTTCCTTTAAAATCCTCCATACTCAACAGAGCAACTGCCCCAACTTGAGCCAAGGCTTCTAAGATTAAAACTCCCGGCATTACATGATAATCTGGAAAATGACCTTGAAAGAAGGGCTCGTTTACTGTGACACATTTAATCCCCACAGCCGATTTCCCTTCTTCTCCATCGATAATTTTATCCACTAGCTGAAAAGGATAACGATGAGGGATAATTTTTTGAATTTCGTTTGAGTCTAAAATCATTCTTTCCACTCCTTGAAAATAATTGAAATATTATGGCCGCCGAATCCCAAGGCGTTGCTCATCGCATAATGAATATCCTGCTTTAAGCCTTTGTTGGGAACAATATCAAGATCGCATTCTTCATCTGGTACTTGGTAATTGATGGTAGGAGGAACAAAGCCTTTGTTTATCGCAAGGGTCGTAATGACAGCTTCTATCGCTCCGCTGGCACCTAAGAGATGACCTGTCATGGCCTTTGTAGAGCTCATTTTTACATTATAGGCTTCGTCACCGAAAGCTCTCTTAACGGCAATCGTTTCAGACTTATCATTTAAGGGTGTCGAGGTTCCATGAGCGTTGATATAGTCGATATCAGAAGGATTGATGCCTGCTTCTTCCATGGCCATCTCCATAGCTCTGGCTGCCCATTTTCCTTCAGGATTCGGTGCAGTGATATGGTTGGCATCATTTGTATGACCATATCCTACAATCTCACCATAGATTTTTGCTCCCCTTGCTTTAGCCTGCTCTAGTTCTTCAAGAACTAGAAGAGCCGATCCTTCTCCCATCACAAAACCTTCCCTTTCTTTGTCGAAAGGTATACTTGCTCTTTTTGGATTGTTAGAAGTATTTAAAGCCTTCATAGAAATAAACCCGCCCATTCCAAGATGGGTGATATTCGCTTCGGATCCTCCGCAAAGGACAACATCTTGGTATCCGTCCTTTATTGCTCGAAAGGCATCGCCGATGGCGTTATTACCGCCAGCACAGGCAGTAACAGGATCTTGGCAAACTCCGTGAGCTCCGATTTCAATGGCAATAAGTGCTGCATTCAGATTGCCGATAATCATAGGAACAAAGAAGGGAGACATTCTGTTATAGCTTCTTTTTAATGCTTTTAAATGTTCCGTTTCAATCGTTTCGATTCCGCCGATTCCTGAAGAAACCATAATGCCCACTCTTTCAGGTTTCATCTCTTCAATGTTCAGTCCGCTGTCTTCCATCGCTTTTTTCGCTGCAGCAACCGCAAATTGATTCGTGCGGTCCATTCGTTTTGCTGCCTTTTTATCCACATAATCTAAAGGATCAAACCCCTTTACTTCTGCTGCAATTCGTACATCTAAATCATCCACATTGATTCTTTCGATAAAATCTATGGCGCACTTTGCATTTTCTACACTATCCCAAACTTCTTCCAATGTATGACCTATCGGAGTGATCGCTCCCATTCCCGTAATTACAACTCTCCTTTTTGTCATATATTCATTCCTCCATCTACACTTAGTACTTGTCCTGTTATATAATCTGCATCTTCCGAAGCTAAAAAGGCACAGACCTTCGCTACATCCTTAGCTTCTCCAAATTTTTTCATTGGAATCGTGGACAAAAGCCCTTCTTTGATCTCATCTTTTAGCTGGTCTGTCATAGCGGTACGGATAAAACCTGGCGCGATTGCATTGACCGTCACATTTCTTCCGGCTAATTCCTTTGCTAAAGTTTTTGTCATGCCGATGACTCCTGCTTTGCTGGCGGCATAGTTTGTCTGCCCTATATTTCCGTGGAGTCCTACAATACTTGTAATGGAAATTATTTTTCCGCTTCGTTTCTTAGACATCATGCGGGAAGCAAGCTTCATACAGTAGAATGTTCCCGTTAGATTCACATCGATTACCCCTTGAAAATCCTCCGGGGACATTCGAAGTATCAGATTATCTTTTGTTATCCCTGCATTATTTACTAAAAGATCCAGACCGCCCCATGTGCTTTTGATTTCATCGAACATTTTTGTACAATCATCGAAGTTCGATACGTCCGCCTTTATTAACAAAACAGCTGCACCTTGTTCTTCTAATTCCTTTTTTAAATCTTCAGCCTCTTCTTCTTGGCTGATATAATTGATGGCAACATCATACTCCTCAGCAAGTGTTTCTGCGATCACTTTGCCGATACCCGTATTTCCTCCGGTGATCAGTGCCTTTTTTCTTTCGCTCATTCTTTTATACTCCTTAAGCATTCTTCAAAACTCTCTACAGAATATACTTCGTAGCATGGAATCTTTCGGTCAATTCTTTTTAAAAACCCTTTTAAAACTCCTCCAAACCCGATTTCTACAAATCCATCGATCCCGTCAGATATCATTTCTTCCAAATCTTCTTGAAAACGAACCGGTGATTTCACTTGCTCCACTAAAAGATCTTTTATTTCCTGCTTTTCCCTTTTTCCACCGATGGCATTATAATATACAGGAATTAATTCTTCTTGAAATTCTATTTCCGATAGTTTTTCTTCTAATTTGCGAGAAGCTTCTTCCATATATGAGGTATGAAAGGGCCCGCTAACCTTAAGAGGAATGCATTTTCTTGCACCGTTCTCCTTTAAAATCTCGGAAGCTCTTTCTACAGCTCCTGCTTCTCCTGATATTACGATTTGTCCCGGACAGTTAATATTCGAAATCTCTGCCTTGTTATCTCCCTCAGAGGCTTTTTCGCAGGCAGCCTGAATCGTATTTTCATCTAATCCCAATATGGCAGTCATTCCCGTATTAAAACCCGCTGCAGATTCCTCCATCACTTTTCCTCTGAAAGCTGCAAGCTTTACACATTCTTTCGGGTCGATAATTTCAGCAGCTGAAACCGCTCCATATTCGCCGATACTTAAACCGCATACACCTGCGGGAACAACACCTTCTTCTTTAAAAAGCTGTGTTATAGCTGATTGAAAAGCGTTCATAATGGGCTGTGTATACCTTGTTTGTACAATGATCTCCTCTGGTTTTTCAAAAGAGTATTCTATTAAATCAAAATCCAATTCGATCCCATCATAAAATGCCCTTACAAAATCGTATTTTTCGTAGAAATCTTTTCCCATGCCGGGAGACTGGCTGCCTTGACCTGAATATAAGAAACCTATTCGCATGCTTCAAATTCCTCCTTGATTTCATCGATTACTTCTTTTACAGTACGGATGGAGTCGATTCTATCTACATTGCTTCCGCAGAACACTACGCCGTTTTCCACATCGCCTTGAACAGACCGTGTTAAAGCGTCAGAGATACAGTACTTTGTAGTCGCCGGATTGCACGGTTTCAAACAATCAATACAATGTTTTGATGGAACTCGCTCTCCTTTTACCCGGTCGATAAACTCATTTCGAATCCCTCGTGCAATCATCCCCACAGGAGACATAAAGAGTTCTACATCTTCTTCTCTGCTTTTTACAATTAAGTCTTTGAATTCTTGAGAAACATCACATTCTTCTGTGGCTATAAATCTTGATCCTATTTGTGCGCCATCGCAGCCCATATTGACAATTTCTTTTAATTCGCATCCGTCAAAAATAGAACCCGCCCCAAACAGAGGAATCCTTTTTCCCAGTTTAGCCTGAAGTTCTTTATGGAAAGGAATGATATCTCTTAAGATTTCTTTCAGCTTGAATTTAGGATCTTCCGCTTCCTCTTCTTTAAAGCCGAGATGCCCCCCTGCATCCGGTCCTTCCACTACAATAAAATCAGGTGCTCTGTGATATCTTTTTTCCCATGTTCGTATAATAAGCTCTAAGGCTCTTTTGTTGGATACGATGGGAGCTATCAACGTTTCCGTCCCCTCTACAAGTTTAGGAAGATCTAAGGGGAGGCCTGCTCCGGAAATAATGGCATCCACTTTTTCTTTGGCAGCAAACACGGCCATTTCTTTATAGTCTGTCAGGGCTGCCATAATATTGACTGCTATAATGCCTTTTCCCTTTGCAATCTCTCTTGCTTTTGCTAATTCTTTTCGAAAGGCTTCTTTGTTTGCTGCCAAATCATCTTTATAATAATTTTCTTCTCGATATCCTATGCCCACCATAGAAATAACGCCCATGCAGCCTTCTCTTGCTACGGTACCTGCAAGTCTGCCCAGGGAAACACCAATACCCATTCCTCCTTGAATTAAAGGAAAATCTAAGACTTTATCTCCGATTTTTAATTCTTGCATAAATCCCCTTTCTCCCTTTCATATTCTTTCATCAGATTATTTAAAATATTTGAGACACAGTCTTTTTTCTCTACCTGTCCGATATCAAGACCTGCCATAATAGAACCTTCTGTCACATCCCCTTCTTTTACTGCACGGCGAAGAGCTCCTAATGTGAACTTTTCTAATTGTTCCTTATTCCAGCCTTCTTTTTCTTTCGCTAAATAATCCCTTGTCATTTTATTTTTTACAACTCTTGTGGCAACACCGCCGATTCTTCCGATTACCGTTACCTTGTTGCTTCCGCTTTTAATAATTACATCTTTGAAATTCTCATGAGCCGGACATTCGTCGGATACCAACAACAATGTTCCCAGCTGTACCCCGCAGGCTCCCAAAACTTCTGCTGCCAAAAGCTGTGCTCCGCTGGCAACTCCTCCTGCTGCAATCACCGGTATTTTAACTGCAGATTTTACTTGAGGCACAAGTGTCATCGTCGTCATTTCGCCGATATGTCCCCCTGCTTCCATCCCTTCCGCTATAATACCGTCCACTCCTTCTCTTTCCATTTTTATGGCTAGAGACTGGCTGGAAACTACAGGAAATACTTTTACTCCCGCTTTTTTCCATTCTTCGATATATTTTCCAGGATTTCCTGCACCTGTTGTCACTACAGGAATTTTATAATCGATTACGATTTGAGCAATCTCATCTGAATAAGGGCTCATCAGCATAATATTAAGCCCAAAGGGTTTGTCAGTCAGACTTTTACAGATTTCAATTTCTTTTCTTACAATCTCTGGAGACATGGCCCCTGAACCGATAATGCCCAAGGCTCCAGCATTGCTGATCGCTGCTGCAAATTCTCCAGTAGCAATATTCGCCATCCCCCCTTGAATTACAGGGTATTTTATTCCTAATATTTCATTTAAAATCATTGTTGTCCTTCCTCTATCCTATTTCGATTAATGCTGTTGCCCAGCTTAATCCCGCTCCAAAACCTGAAACGATTACTTTTTGACCCGGCTTAAGATATCCTGACTTGTTCATCTCATCTAAAGCTATAGGAATACTCGCTGCAGATGTGTTTCCATATTTTTCCAAATTCATAAAGAGTTTATCTTTATCAATTTTCATTTTTTTTCGTACATGATCGATAATACGCTGATTTGCCTGATGGCAGACAAAATGATCGATATCTTCTACTTTTCCGTCAAATTTTTCAAGTGTTCTGTAAATGGATTTCGGCAGAATATCTACTGCAAAACGGAAAACATCTTTTCCCTGCATCTCTAAAGAACACTTTTCATCTTTTACGTTGATACTGCGGCATTTT
>JAAZME010000201.1 GCA_012798975.1 Gallicola sp. | reverse complement strand
TAAGGAGGGAAGCAAAGTGCCAAGAAAAGGTCATATACCTAAAAGAGAAGTAATGCCGGATCCATTATATAATGATAAGGTGGTTACTAAACTTATAAATAATATCATGTTAGATGGTAAAAAAGGAACGGCTCAAACAATTGTTTACAAAGCCTTTGATATCGTAAAGAATGAAACAGGTGAGGATGCTTTAGAAGTATTCTATAAAGCATTAAACAACATTATGCCAGTTCTTGAAGTTAAATCTAGAAGAATCGGTGGAGCGAACTATCAAGTTCCAATCGAGGTTCGTCCAGAAAGAAGACAAACACTAGGTCTTAGATGGTTGACTACTTATTCTAGAAATCGTGGCGAACGTACGATGATTGACAGATTAGCTCGTGAAATCATCGATGCATCTAACAATTCAGGTGCCAGCGTTAAAAAACGAGAAGATGTTCATAAGATGGCTGAAGCAAATAAAGCTTTTGCACATTATAGATATTAATCACTGTATCATCCTAGAATTAGGAAGGAGACAAAATGGGAAGACAATACTCATTAAAAAACACCAGAAATATCGGAATCATGGCTCATATCGATGCGGGTAAAACTACAACTACTGAGCGTATTCTTTACTATTCTGGTAAAATTCATAAAATTGGAGATACCCATGATGGTGCTGCTCAAATGGACTGGATGCAACAGGAGCAGGAAAGAGGTATAACCATCACTTCTGCTGCGACAACTTGTATCTGGAAAGATCACAGAATCAATATCATTGATACTCCTGGACACGTTGACTTCACAGTTGAAGTTGAAAGATCCTTAAGAGTATTGGATGGGGCGGTTGCTCTATTCGATGCAAAAAGCGGAGTTGAGCCTCAGTCAGAAACTGTTTGGAGACAAGCGGATAAATACGGGGTACCAAGAATTTGTTTTATTAACAAAATGGATGCGACAGGAGCAGATTTCTTCGCGTCAATTGAAACAATAAGAGATAAATTACGTACAAATCCAGTTCCTCTAGAAATTCCTATCGGAGCTGAAGATAAATTCGTTGGAGTTGTAGATTTAATTACAATGAAAGCGCATATTTATAAAGACGAATTAGGAACTGATATCGATATTACAGATATCCCTGAAGAGTTAAAAGATCAAGCAGAAGAGTATCGTAATCTATTAATCGAAAACGTAGCAGAACACGATGAAGAGATTATGATGAAATATCTTGAAGGCGAAGAACTTACGGAAGATGAGATCAAAGCGGCAATCCGTAAAGGAACAATGAATTTAGGAATGAACCCGGTATTATGCGGTTCTGCATACAAAAACAAAGGGGTACAACCTTTGCTGGATGCTATCCTAGATTTCATGCCCTCACCACTTGATGTACCTGCAATCACAGGTATTATTCCAGGGGAAGAAGAGCCTTCTGAAAGAAAAGCTTCTGATGATGAGCCATTCTCTGCACTTGCTTTCAAAATCGTTACGGATCCTTTCGTAGGAAAATTAGCGTATTTCAGAGTGTATTCAGGAGTATTACAATCAGGAAGCTATGTATACAACTCTACTAAAGGCAAAAGAGAGCGTATTGGCCGTATCATGATGATGCATGCGAATAAAAGAGAAGAAGTTGAAACAGTTTATGCAGGGGATATTGCTGCTGCTGTAGGACTTAAAGATACAACAACTGGAGATACTCTTTGCGACATGGATAATGAAATTATCCTTGAAAAAATGGAGTTCCCAGAACCTGTAATCAATGTAGCGATCGAGCCTAAAACAAAAGCATCTCAAGAAAAAATGAGTATTGCTTTACAAAAATTGGCAGAAGAAGATCCAACTTTCAGAACTTATACAGATG
>JAAZME010000297.1 GCA_012798975.1 Gallicola sp. | reverse complement strand
CTTTATGAAACAAGCTATCATACAGATTTATTTGATACAGGGCTTCATTATAATTTAGAAGCAGCTTCTCAGGATGACAATTTTGATATGAGAAAGATATTTGACGGTTCTGTTGTTCAGGAGCATTCTCATTTAGCAGTGACTTTTGTGGATAATCACGACAGCCAGCCGGGACAATCTTTAGAGTCTTTTGTACAGCCTTGGTTTAAGAAAATTGCATACGGGATCACTCTTTTAAGAAGAGACGGCTATCCATGCATCTTTTACGGGGATTACTACGGAATTCGAGGCGACAATCCGATTGACGGACAAAAAGAAGTTATCGACAATTTAATCTGGGTCCGTAAAAGCTACGCTTATGGCGAGCAGGATGACTATATGGAAGATCCAGAGCTTATCGGATGGGTGAGACACGGTTCAGAAGATCATCCGGGAAAATTAGCTGTTGTTATTTCTACAGGTGACAGCAAAACTTTAAGAATGTTTGTAGGAGAGGACCAAGCAGGGAAAGAGTACAGCGATCTTACCAATGGAAATACAAATAAAATTGTAATCGATGAAGAAGGATATGGTAATTTTGAAGTCGGACCTGGAACACTAGCAGCTTGGGGAGAGAAATAATGGGAGACAATCAAAAACGGCAATACCGCTATACCATGGAGGAACTGACAAAGTTTGCCATAGAGGCGTTAAAAAGAAGAAATATCGGGCTAGATGATCTGGCTAAGATCGTTCATTCTCTGCAGGTTGATTATCATCCTGATTTAGACCTTGAAACATGTCGGGAAAGTATAAGGAGCGTTATGCGGAAACGGGAGGTCGTTCATGCGATTCTAACAGGAATTGCTTTAGACGAACTGGCAGAGCAGAATCTGTTAAAAGAACCTTTATTGTCTATCGTGAAATCCGATGAGGGTCTGTTCGGAATTGATGAAATCATTCCTTTATCTATCGTGAATATTTACGGCAGTATCGGTCTTACAAATTATGGTTATTTAGATAAAAAGAAATACGGTATTATCAAAGAATTAGATGAAGCGAAAGACGATTCTGTAAACACCTTCTTGGATGATATTGTAGCGGCACTGGCAGCGGCGGCATCAAGCCGTATCGCGCATTCGTATGTGGAGTAGAAATGAGCAAATTTTATGCAGTTCGAAAAGGAAGGAAAAATGGAATCTACGCCACTTGGGATGAATGTAAAGCCCAAGTGGCAGGATTTAAAGGAGCGGAGTATAAAAAGTTTACGACTTTAAAAGAAGCGGAACTTTTTATCTCCGGGAATTTGGAAGAGGCGAAAGATTTTTCTTTAGCGGATATCAAAAGTACAGAAGCAGCGGCTTATGTCGATGGGAGTTATAATACAAAGACAAAAGAATATGGTTATGGCATTGTACTTTTAACAGACCAAGGGGAAGAAACGGGGTTTGGAAAAGGAGACATCGCAGAATACAGTACCCACCGCAATGTTGCCGGAGAAGTTTTAGGGGCTATTAAAGCTATGGAAATGGCAATTCAAAAAAAGAAAAATGTACTGTTTCTTCACTATGATTATGCCGGGATCGAATACTGGGCAAAAGGGGAATGGAAAAGAAACACCCTCCTTACTAAAAGCTATAAAGAAATTTATGATAAATACAAGAAAAATTTAGAAGTCCATTTTGTTAAAGTTAAAGCCCATTCCGGTGACCATTACAATGAAATGGCCGACCAGCTGGCAAAAAAATCTGTAGGAATAAAATAAACAATCTTAGAGTACCGACTATGTTGAGAAATCATAAAGAAACGGTATTCTAAGATTGTTTTTTTGTCCGATCAATTTTAAAAATATAAAGTGTTGTTAGAAGCAGAAGGATTAACGTTGTGATTAAAGAAGCCAGAGGCCCGTAAGCTCCTCCTGTTAAAAGGGGGTAGTCTTTATTTACAGCGATATGTAAAAAGGTGGTGTTTGTATGGATTCCATTGATAATATGGCTAAAAAATACGGATTGTATGTAATTCCATCCAAAATGAAATCCTGCTGCCAGCCAGATATCTTTAGAATCCAATACTAGAAGGCAAAGGAAGATTCCCCATAAAAATGTGTTTACAATGGTTAATAGAGAAAAAGGATAGGTTGTAATATGAACCAGCACAGAAAAGAGTGCTGCGAGTCCAACGGAAAGTTCTATTGCATAAGGGTGTTTTATCCATTCCTGGAGCCGGTGAAAGACAAATCCCCGCATTAGAAGCTCTCCATGGAATACCTGTATTAAAAACCCGATCAGGTAGACAAGAATATAAGGCGGATAGAAGGTGTTGGACACGCCCATCAGGATATTTGCCCGAAGTCCCAGTGTAATACCGTTATATAAAAAGACTACAATCAGCCCCATCAGAAACCCGGATATCAGATTACGGCCCCAGTATTTTTTTGTGAGTCCTAATGCATGAGAATCTTTCCAATGAAGACGATTGAAAAGAAGGATAACGGCAAGAGGAAGCAGGTTCAAAAAAAGGTAAACAAATACAAACCCGTCATTATCGATCCTATTCATATCATCTAAGGTCATATTAAAGGAGCGGATGCCGGATTGATAAATGGATAATTGTGCAGCTCTCGCTCCTAAATAGACTAGTATAAAAGCTAAATCCTTTTTCAAAAAGTCTTTCATAGATCTTTTCATTTTAATCTCTGTTATGAAGCAGCTTTTCTTTTTGATCCCATAATTTTTGAGATAGATCGACAATATAAATATGAGGGAATTCAAAGCGCTTCACTTCTTCCCATAATGTTTCTACTTCTTTTACACAGTATTCTTTTATTTGATCTAGAGAAGGAAGGTCATAAACACATTGTCCTTTTTCGAAAATGGGAACAAGCAGCTCTTTTACATAAAAATTTGTAAAAGTCTTTCGCTTCCAAGTATAGACTGGATGGAAGATTTCTAAAGGTTCGTTTGTGTCGATCTCTTCAGAATGCATACAGATCAAGTCCGCATTTGCTTTATGGGAGCTCCGGTCATAAATTCGGTAAACTTGTTTAAAACCAGGAGTGGTGATTTTTTCAACATTTTCGCTGATTTTAATTTTTGCTTCGATCTTACCTTCTTTTTCGATAGCAACGAGCTTATAAACACCGCCGAAGACAGGGTTCGATTTCGCGGTAATAAGACGTTCTCCTACACCGAAAGAGGTGAGCTTTGCCCCTTGATCGAATAAATCCGTGATCGTATATTCATCTAGAGAATTAGAAGCAACGATTCCGCAGTCTTCATAGCCGGCATCATCGAGCATCTTGCGGGACTCTTTAGATAGATATGCGATATCACCGCTGTCGATACGAACCCCTTTAGGGCGTTTGCCTAGAGGTTTCAGTACTTCGTCAAAGGTTTTAATGGCGTTTGGGATCCCTTCTTTTAAAGTGTCATACGTATCTATAAGCAGGGTGCAGTCGTCAGGATATGCCCTTGCATAAGCTTTAAAGGCATCAAGTTCGCTGTCAAACATCATAACCCAAGAGTGAGCCATGGTACCTAAGGCAGGAACGTTATACTGTTTATCGGTAAGGGTATTTGATGTGCCTACAACGCCTCCGATAAAAGCGGCCCTTGCTCCTAATGTAGCTGCATCGGCTCCTTGAGCTCTTCTTGCTCCGAATTCCATTACAGCCCGTCCCTTAGCCGCTCTTACAATACGGCTGGATTTTGTAGCGATAAGAGACTGATGGTTGATGGTTAAAAGAGCCATAGTTTCAATAAGCTGCGCTTGCACAGCCGGTCCTCTTACGATTACTAAAGGTTCGTTTGGAAAAGCTACACTCCCTTCAGGCATCGCCCATACATCGCATTCGAATTTAAAGTCCGCCAGGTACTCTAAAAAGCGGTCGGAAAATATATTTTTATTTCTAAAATATTCGATGTCGTCTTTTGTGAAGTGAAGGTTTTTCAGATATTCTACCAGCTGCTGCAAACCGGCTACAATTACATAACCGCCATTGTCCGGGATTTTTCTGAAATAAAGATCGAAATAAGTGATGCGATCCTCAAGCCCTTCTTCCAGATAACCGTTGGCCATTGTAAATTCGTAAAAATCAGCCAAAAGTGTCAGATTTCTATTTTCAGTCCAGTCAAACATAATAGTCTCCTTTAAGATTATTCATTAAGTACTACTTTACATTATAGTCTAAGGCTAAAAATAAAAAAAGGATTTCCTATAAAACAACAATGTGTTTCGCTTTTGAAAGGCTCTTTCACAACAAAAGCTTTGTTATTGTATAATAGAACTATTAGGAGGAAGAGATGAAAAATATTATTGTGGTTGGGGCAGGAGCTTCCGGCATGTTTTGTGCTTTATTATTGAGAGAAAGAGGATTTGAAGTGACGGTGTTGGAAAGAAACGATAAGATTATGAAAAAAATCTACGCTACTGGAAATGGCCGCTGCAACTTTACAAATCGAAATATAAATATAAAAAATTATCACGGTGTGAATCCGAAGTTTGCCATGACGGCAATTCATCAGTTTTCTAATCAAGAAGCTATCGAGTATTTTCACAAACTTGGAATTCCTGAAATCGAATTAGAAGAAGGAAAAATATTTCCTATGAGCCTCCAAGCTTCTTCTATTCCTCTTCGAGTGGAAGAGTATGCTAAAAATATAGGGGTTAAGGTTCTTTTAAACACCTATATAAAAGACATTGCAAAAAAAAGCCAGTATATAATCGCTGACGAGAAAGGCAAAAAATATTATGCTGATGAAGTTGTTATAGCAGCGGGAGGAAGGGCCATGGAAAATTCCGGTTCCGACGGCAACGGCTATAAGCTTGTGAAAAAATTCGGTATCGATATTATAGACACTCATCCGGGGATTGTGCAGCTGAAACTGGACTATCCCTATCTAAAAAGAATGGATGGTACGAAAGTGCCCGGGTCCTGCACCTTAGTAGTAGATGGCAAAAGTATCCGCAAAGAATATTCAGACATTTTATTTACCCGATACGGTATTTCTGGACCGGCAGTTCTTCAGATATCTTCAGAGGCTATACGAAGTTTAAAAAAAGGCAAAGATGTACGTCTATCTATTGACATTTTACCGGCTATGGAAGAAAATATATTGTATTATTTTTTGAAAACAAATTTTGAAAATAATTCATTTGCTTCATTGGAAAAGGCGTTGGTCGGGTTGATACATAAGAACTTGATAATACCGATACTTCGCGATCTTAATCTTGACAAAGACAAGAAAGCTGCCGAATTAAGCAATGGAGATATTCACAGAATAAAGGAAAAATTAAAAAATTATAGTTTTAAAGTATTAGGAGAAAAGTCGGATAAAGACGGACAGATAACCTGCGGCGGTGTATCTACGAAGGAAATCAGCCCTAAAACGATGGAATTAAAGAAAAGGGAAGGTCTGTATTGTATTGGCGAAATCATCGATATCGATGGAGATTGCGGCGGTTATAATCTGCAATGGGCATGGTCTTCGGCTTATGTTTGCGCAATGAATATGGACTTATATTAAAGGAGACATTTATGTTAAAGATGAAAAGAAAACTTCAGCAGTTAGATCAAAGCGGGAGAAAAATCCGCATCAGTCTGGTTGGAGCGGGAAAAATGGGAAATGGTTTAATCAATCAAATGTCAAGAATCCAAGGTATGCGTCCTTCCGTTGTTGTTGATGAAGAAGTAGAGAAAGCAAAAGCTTCTTTAATAGCGGCGGGGGTAAAAGAAGAAAATATTATTCGTACTACT
>JAAZME010000348.1 GCA_012798975.1 Gallicola sp. | reverse complement strand
GTTTTGCTGAAGTAAGAGATACTCAGAAGAACAAAAATGCTGCAATACTTCATCATGTAGAGGTTGCTGAGGGATCTTTATCTGTAAAAGACAAAGTAGAAGCAGAAGTCGATATTATGACACGACGGGATACGATGAAAAACCACTCTGCTACCCATTTGTTAAATAAAGCGTTAAGAGAAGTGTTGGGAGAACATATCAATCAGGCAGGTTCCTATGTAGATTCTAAGAGACTTCGTTTTGACTTAACTCATTTCGAAGGGATTTCAAAAGAAGATTTAAAAAGAATCGAAGAGATTGTAAACGAACAAATCGCTTTAGGACTTCCTGTTGCTGTTCGAGAAATGAGCTTAGTTGAATCCCAAGAGGAAGGTGCAATAGGCCTTTTTGAAGACAAATACAAAGATGTAGTTCGTGTAGTAAATATGGGCAATGGATATTCTGTGGAATTGTGCGGAGGTACCCATGTCAGAACTACATCTGATATTCAAATGTTGAAAATCATGTCGGAGTCCTCTGTTGCATCAGGTATTCGTAGAATTGAAGCAATTACTGGAAGGGAAGTTTATAAGCATATGACAAGTTCCGACCGTGTCCTTTCAAATGTCGGTACTTTATTAAAAGCTGCACCAGAAGAACTTGATCGAAGAATTGCTGAACTTCAGAGCGAAAACAAAGGTCTTCAAAAAGAGGTTCATAATTTAAAACAAGAAGAGAGCGCTAAGTCCTTAAACGACGTACTAGACCAGGCTGCTGAATTATCCAACGGCAGCAAAGTTGTTGCTTTCCAGTTTGAAGATATGGATATGGATACCATTCGAGGACTTGGAGATAAAATTCGCGATCAGATAGCATCAGGAGTTATTGTACTTTCGACAGTTAAAGAAGGAAAGCTGAATTTCATTGCTATGGTAACGAAAGATCTTATAGAAAAGGGTGTATTTGCAGGCAATATTGTCAAACAAGTTGCACAGATTACTGGCGGAAACGGCGGAGGCAGAAAAGATTTTGCAGCAGCTGGAGGAAAAGATATTTCTAAAGTGGATGAAGCATTAGGACAAGTTAAAACTATTGTTGAACAGATGTTATAATCAGAAGGGAGATTAGAATGGATAAAGATTTTGATAAAAATGAAACGGTCCGCTTTGTGCTTCCGAAAGAAGAACAAATAGCGATTAAGGATATTCTTGAAAAAGTTTATCAATCTTTGCAGGAAAAAGGCTATGACCCAAAAAATCAGATAATAGGATATATATTGTCTGGAGATCCGACGTATATTACAAGCTATAACAATGCCAGAAATTTAATTAGACAAGTAGATAGAGACGAATTATTGGAAGAACTTCTAAATTATTATTTAAATGATTTAGGTATTATTGAGAAGAAATAAATAAATGAAGAAAAGATTTTTGGGAAATACGGATATAGAAGTTTCGCCTTTATGTTTCGGGAGTCTTACAATGACTCCCTTTCAATCGAATCTTACTGTAGAAGAAGGTGCAGAGCTCCTTTGTTATGGATACGATAAAGGTATCAAATTTGTAGATACGGCACAGCTTTATGAAAACTATCAGTATATCCGAAAGGCTTTAGATTATATTCCTAGACAAGACTATATTATTAGTTCGAAAACTTATGCGTGGAATGAAGAGCTTGCAGAAAAAGCGTTAAAAGAAGCTATGGAGAGTTTGGGTACGGATTATATAGATATATTTCTTCTCCATGAGCAGGAATCAGAACATACTATAAAAGGCCATTACGAAGCGTTAGAGTATCTCATCAAAGCAAAAGAAAAAGGATACATTCGTGCAGTCGGATTATCCACTCACAGAGTAAGTGGTGTCCTTGGAGCGAACAAATATAAAGAGATTGAAGTTCTTCATCCGATTCTAAATAAAAAAGGATTAGGCATAGCAGATGGAACGGCTGAAGATATGGTAGAGGCCCTTCGTCAGTCAAAAGCTCTTTCGAAGGGAATCTATAGTATGAAACCTTTAGGAGGAGGTCATTTAATAGCAGAGATAGAAGAAGCCTTTCAATTCTTGAAAAAATGCGAATTTATTGATTCTATAGCTGTTGGACTTCAATCTAAAGAGGAAATAGACTGCAATCTTTCTTTATTGGAAAATGGCATATATCCAGAAGAGCTTAAAAGCACATTAAGCCATAAAAAAAGAAAACTGATTATTGAAGATTACTGCATCGGGTGCAGAAATTGTGTAAAACGATGCGGTCAAAAGGCTTTATCTCTTGTGGATAATAAAGCTGTCGTAGACAGCAGCAGATGCGTATTATGCGGTTATTGTGCTACTGTATGCGAAGATTTCTATATAAAGGTGATTTAAATGAATAGATACATGGGTTTAGACGTTGGAGACAAAACCATCGGCGTTGCTATAAGCGATCCGTTTTTTATAACAGCTCAAGGATTGTATACCATAGAAAGAATAGGTATTAAAAAAGATATGAAGGAAATCTTGAGCTTAATCGAAAAATATGAAATAACTAGAATTGTGGTAGGACTTCCCAAAAATATG
>JAAZME010000350.1 GCA_012798975.1 Gallicola sp. | reverse complement strand
TGTATTATACTATAATCAGATAGGAGTTGAGAAAATAACTATATGTTCAAAATAGATTTAAAGAAAACTGCTGTAGCAGTATTTCTGTTTATTTCTATAATAGGAATACTAGATCTTTCTAAAGGACGAGAAAACAGCCAGATTATAGGAATTGTTCTTAAAATGAAAAAACAGGATGCGGCATCCATCAATAGCAGATATAAAAAGCTTCAGGAAGATGTAAAAGTGTTTGAAATAAAAGGAACTCCAGGGATAGATGAAAAGAATATATTTTATCCTATGTATAAAACTGATTTTTCTCCGGAGGAGCTGGATAGGGGACTGGCAGGAACAGGACTTGAGGGTCTAGGAAAATATTTTTATGAAGCAGAACAGAAAACAGGTATTAATTCCCTTCTTTTAGTGGGAATTGCAAATCATGAATCGAATTACGGAAGAAGCAATATTGCTAAAAAGAAGAATAACTTGTTCGGTTTCAATGCCTATGATCAAAGCCCGATGGAAAGTGCTTCTGATTATAATCATTATGGAGATTCTGTATTAAAAGTCAGCAGAAAAATCAAAGATCTGTATCTAACAGATAACGGCAGGTATTTTAATGGATATAGTACAGAAGCTATGAATAAGCATTATTCTACAGACAAGGAATGGGCGAAAAAAGTAAACCGCCATATGGTTCGCTTCGCCCATAAAATGATGCAGAATCTTTAAAAAAGTATATTGATAAAAGACTTTCAAAAGGATAGGAATTGTATTATAATACTGTAGGGAGGGTGCTATGGAACAATTGGAAGAATATATTCGAGGGTTAAAAAAGAATCGTTTCCAAGTAGAGTATTTTGAAACAGGAAAAGAGTTTGTGGATTATGCTATCCGAAACCTTCCTACGAAAGCATCTATTGGATTCGGAGGCTCAATGACATTAGAGCAGCTTCATTTATACGAGAGATTGTCAGAGGCTGGTTTTAATATCTATTGGCATTGGCGAAACAGTGAAATAATAGATATGAAAGAACGTGCTTTAAATGCAGATATTTATTTTTCATCTGCAAATGCTGTGACGAAAGATGGTAAGATCATCAATATGGATGGTACGGGCAATCGGGTTGCAAATACTTTTTATCATCACGAAGAAGTGTTTATCGTCTGCGGGATTAATAAGCTAGTAGAAACTGTAGATGAAGGTATTGCAAGAATCGAACAAATTGCTGCGCCTAAAAATGCTCAAAGACTGGGTGTTAATACTCCATGTGTTGTAACAGGCGTTTGTACAGATTGTACTTCTAAGGATCGTATCTGCAATGTGCTTACTATAATCGAAAAAAATACGAATTCAAATATCAATGTTATTCTAATTGGTGAAGAATTAGGATATTAATAATATGTATCGTCGAAAAGATGCTTAAATTCAAGCATCTTTTCTTGTTTTTAATAATCTATAAAGAAAAGAGGAAAAGCATGATTTATTTAGACAACGCTGCAACGACAAAGGTAGATCCAGAAGCAGTTGAGATTATGAACAAAATATATTTAGAAGATTTTGGCAATCCATCTTCTCTTTATGACTTCGGCTTTAAATCGGAGAAACATATGAATAAAGCGAGAGATCTTATTGCAGAAGTTTTAAAAGCCAGTCCTTCAGAGATTTTTTTTACGTCCTGCGGCAGCGAAAGTAATAATATTGCCATACTAAGCCAAGTTACGGGAAATAAAAATCAGGAGTTTATCACAGATGTAATCGAACATTCATCAGTAGAACAAGTTTTTTCGAAAATAGAAGAAAAGTATCCTGTTCATTATATAAATGTAGACGAAAAAGGCTTTGTATCTGTAGATGATATCATCGAAAAAATTAATGAAAACACAAAGCTGGTATCGATTATGGCAGTAAATAACGAGCTTGGATCGGTGCAGCCTATAGAACAAATCGGGATAGCCATAAAAAAGAAAAATCCAAAGACTCTTTTTCATGTAGACGGGATTCAGTCTTTTGGGAAAATCCCTTTAGATCTAAATAAAGCAAAAGTAGATTTATTTTCTATATCAGCCCATAAGCTTCACGGCCCAAAGGGGGTTGGTGCACTTTTTGCAAGAAAAGGTACTCCCTTAAAGCCGGTAATACTCGGAGGGGGCCAAGAAAATAATATTTCTTCCGGAACGGAAAATGTTGCTGGTATAGCGGCTTTAGGTTTTGTTGCTTCAAAGGCTTATCAGCAGATTGAAGAAAATTTTAAACGATTAGCAGAGTTGAAAGAATATTTGTTTGAAGAATTATCTGTGATAGAAGATATAAAAATGAATTCTACCATAGAAAATGGAAGCCCTTATATTACAAATATCTGCTTTAAAGATATCAAGTCAGAAGTGCTTATACATTTTCTAGAACAGGATGAAATCTACGTATCTTCTGGTTCAGCTTGCAAAAAAGACAAAAAAAGTAGAGTATTAGAAGGGATTAAAATCAAAAAAGAATATGAAGAAGGGTGTATCCGCATTTCCTTTTCAGATTTAACAACAAGAGAAGAAGTTGAGAGATTTCTTGACAAATTAAAAGAAGCCGTAGAAGAAATTAGAAAGATTATTAGGAGGAAATAATGGACTGGGTATTATCGGTAAGTTTTGGGGAATTAACGCTCAAGGGAGACAATCGAAAAAATTTCGAAGATCGAGCAATTCAAAAAGTATTGCAAAGTATAAAAGAATATCCTATACAGGGCTATTATAAAGATCAAGGAAAAGTTTATATAGAGGCGGAAAAAGATGAATTTCCTAATTTAATCGAGAAAATCAAAAAAGTATTCGGTATTGTATATATCAGCCCTTGTCTTAGAACAGAAAAATCTGTAGAAGATATGGAAAAGGGGGTTTTAGACTTTGCAAAAGAATTAGAAATACATGACAATACAAGCTTTAAGATGCAGGTAAAAAGATCCGACAAAGGTTTCACTCCAAAATCGCCTGTTCTAAATCCTCATTTGGGTGGAATTTTATTAAAGGCATATAATGGAAAACTGTCTGTAGATGTGCATAATCCAGACTATACTCTATTTGTCGATATAAAAAGATATGTATATATCTATACAGAAAAAATTAAGGCTTGGGGTGGTCTTCCTATTGGAAGTTCAGGAAGAGGGCTTTTATTATTGTCCGGAGGAATAGACAGCCCGGTAGCTGGATTTTTAATGGGTAGACGAGGTGTAGAAATTGCAGGTCTTCATTTCCACAGCTATCCTTTTACAAGCGACCGTGGTTTTGAAAAAGTACAGAGACTGGCGCAAAAATTAAGTTTCTATTTAGGAAATATTACTTTATACAGTATTAATCTGCTGCCGATTCAAAGGGAAATCAATAAGAAATGCAGAGAACGCTATATGACGATTCTATCAAGACGTTTTATGATGGAAATAGGGGAAAGAATCTGCAAGAGCAAAGAGTATCAAATGATGGTCACAGGAGAGAGCTTAGGGCAAGTTGCCAGCCAAACGATACAAGGAATCACCGTGGTAGAGGCAGCTGTAGAAACGCCGATTCTGCGCCCTCTCGTGGGAATGGATAAAAATGAAATTATAGATTGGGCGAGAGATATTGATACTTATGATATTTCTGTTGAACCCTTTGAAGACTGCTGTACAGTATTTTTACCAAAAAGACCAGCTACAAAGCCAAGGATAAAGGATATTGAAGAGAATGAAGCT
>JAAZME010000012.1 GCA_012798975.1 Gallicola sp. | reverse complement strand
GGATTCCATCTTCTTGTTTGATGTCCGAAGTGAACACCTGCTTCTAATAATCTTTTCATTGAAATAACTGACATTTTAATTCCTCCATTGTTTTTTCCTCCACTCTATTCCCCTCAAATGAAAACCTGTGGCAACATTCCTTTGATCCTAGAGTGTGTGTATTTTTAAAATACGTACTTGAGTAGAATAACATATTCTAAATAGAATTACAACTACTTTTCATAGTCGCAATTCTCATTGCTGCAAAGTATTTTATCCATCTTTCTGTTTTTCTTATGAACAAGCAGAGAACCGCATTTAGGACATTTTTCACCAGTGGGTTTATCCCATAAAGCATAGTCGCATTTCGGATAAGAGCTGCATCCATAGAAAACTTTCCCTCGCTTAGATACCTTTTCTATCATATCTCCTGTTTTGCATTTAGGACATTTAATTCCGGTACTCTTAACAATAGTTTTGGTAAATTTGCAATCTGGAAAATTACTGCAGCCGATAAATTTCCCGTTTCTTCCATGCTTGATTACTAAATGATTTCCGCATTCTGGACAAATTTCATCAATCGGCTGATCTTTAATCTTAAACTTTTCTTCTGCTTCTTTCGCTTTATCCAGTTCCCCTTCAAATTTTTCATAAAATACAGATATTACTCTCTTCCAATCTTTCTTGTCATCAGCGATTTCATCTAATTCTTTTTCCAATCCTGCGGTAAATTCTTCATTTACAATATCTTTGAAATATTTAGAAAGAAATTCGTTAACATTTTCCCCGATCTGCGTAGAGAAAAACTTCTTCTCTTTAATTTCTACATAGTGGCGTTTTAATAAACTTGAAATAATGGATGAATACGTGCTGGGTCTTCCAATACCGTCTTCTTCTAATGTCTTCACAAGAGAAGCTTCTGTATATCTCGGTTTAGGTTTTGTGAAATGCTGTTGCTTGTCTACAGAAATTTCTTTCAAAACAGTACCTTTTTTTAAATCTGGAAGAATTTTATCCTGGCTTCCGCCTACAGTATATACTTTTGTAAATCCATCAAACAATTCTATTAACCCATTAGATTGAAGGATATACTCTCCATTTTGTATTTGAACGGAAGTCGACTCGTATTGCGCCGGCATCATTTGACTTGCAACTACCCTTGTCCAGATAAGATTGTAAAGTTTATACTGATCATCTGTTAGATAAGATCTCAAAGATTTAGGAGAACGTTGAATCGAGCTGGGTCTTATGGCTTCATGGGCGTCTTGAGAGCCTTTTTTTTGTTTGCCATAGTTTACCCCTTTAGAAGAATAGTTTTCTCCGTATTCTTTGCGTATATATTGTAAAGCTTCTTGTATAATTTCATTGGATAAACGAGTAGAGTCCGTTCTCATATAGGAGATCAGACCTACTGTCCCTTCTTTTCCAATGGAAATCCCTTCATACAGCTGCTGAGCAATGGACATAGTTCTGCCGGTTGAAAAACCTAGTTTACTGTATGAATCCTGCTGAAGTGTACTAGTGGTATGAGGCGGATACGGATTTTTTCTTTTTTTCCGTTTTGTCACTTTGGTAATCAGATTCTCTTTGCCTTTTATTTCGGAGATAATCCGATCAGCTTCTTTTTCTTCGGGTATCTCAATTTTTACTTCTTTTCCATTTATGAGTTTAGACTTGAGATTTGCCTCGAAACTCTGCTTTTGTTCAAGAAATGTTGAATGCACCGTCCAATATTCCTCTTTTACAAATTCTCTGATTTCCTTTTCTCTATCGCAAACCAATTTTAAGGCCACTGATTGAACACGTCCAGCACTTAACCCGCTTTTAACTTT
>JAAZME010000165.1 GCA_012798975.1 Gallicola sp. | reverse complement strand
TATGGCGATATACTTTGTATTGTTCTGTAAGAATCCGAAAAGACTCCTTTTTATCTGCGTATTCAGTGGTATAACCTTGGATAATATCTTCTGACAGATCTTGAAAATTACTTTGCTGACATTTTTGGAAAGCTTCGAATTCCATAATCTGTAGCATTAATTCCGCAAGCTCTGTTTCAATAGAGTCCGCTAATTCTATTAAGTATCTTTCAAATTCGTACGCCTTTCGAGTCTTCATATCCACTTCTAACTCGGATCTTTTATTATGAAATTTATCTGTCATATAGTTTCCTTTCTTTATTTTTAACGAAAAACTCCTTTATTGATATTCACATATTTTTCTTTTTTTTCATGATTTAATAAACGTTCTGCATAAGTCTTGTCTATCGTCAATCTCAAACAGGATTTAATATAGTACTCGTTCTTCGGAATTTTTTTATTATAAACCCAGCTAAGTACACTGCAGGCTATACTATATTTTTTTAGATGGGCATGATGTTTTTCATTGCCTCTTATGTTTTTTATAGTATAAAACACTCTCCCTTTAGCGTCATAAGATTTTCCCAGCTGATAGTCTCCCTTTGTTTTAATAATTTCTTTTAATTCTAAAGTACAAGCTTCCATATTATATCATTCTCCTTCTTTTTAACGAAAAAATAAGGATCCAAAAGGGTCCTTATTTTTTCATATTATAGTTTAAGAACAAAACAATCGCTTTCTTAGAGTCAGAACTATTGTTTCCATTAGAAATCTCTTTCGGACAAAATACAGCATAGCGGTCTGCAAGAACATTTATTTGGATATCTTCTTTACACTGAAACATTCTCATCACCGCCTTTTCTGATCTCTCTCTTATTATAAAATTCTTTATTAAAGTTTAGTACATTAACAAGTAAAATTTAAATAAAGTGACTATAAATAAAATGTAGTTTCTTCTAAAGGTTTTCTGTTCGCATGACTTGGACCTGGTTTCGATTCAATCATCGGAAATCCAATAGCAATGATTCCAATTGGCACAATATATTCTTCAAGATTTAATACTGTTTTTAATTTTCCGAGATCAACGTCGCCAATCCATATAGATCCCAAACCTGTGTCCGATGCTTCAAGCATTAGATAGGTCGCTACAATGGAAGCTGAAACAGTACCGCCGTCGATAACGGGATAATTTCTTGTTCTAGTCTCTCTCTTGTCATAAGCTACTAAAACATAAAGAGGAGCTTTTATTTCAGAATTCATCGCTTTATTAAGATTTTCTCTTGCAGTTTCGCTCTCTAAAATAAAAAGCCTTTGTGGCTGATCATTTTGCGAAGTTGGAGCAAGTCTTGCTGCTTCTAATATACTCTCTAACTTATCTCTTGGAATTCTTTCTTTTGTAAATTGTCGTACTGAATAACGCCGCTTGGCTAAATCATAGAATGTCATATTATCACCTCTTTATTTGTATACCCCTTTTATTTGAAAAAACTCTTCAACTTCAGAGATTATCTATCTCCTACTCATTGACAAGGACACTTAGTTACACTATAATTGTAACAATACTAAATCTAAAACAGATTTACAATTATGAAATTAATCCAACATTGAAACCGGAGGAAATCATGGAATTAACTATAGAAAATTTCAAAGAAACACTTGTAGATTATAATATCAGACCTACATATCAGCGTATCAAAATACTAGAATACTTAGAGGGAAACAAAACACATCCTACTGTGGATGAAATTTATCATCATCTTTACCCTCAAATACCTACTTTATCGAAAACAACTGTCTATAATACATTGCGCTCTTTCGCAGATGCCGACTTGGTTCTAGAACTTCATGTAGATAATTCAGAAGTACGATTTGATATTAATACCGAACTTCATGGACATTTTCTATGTAAAGACTGTGGTACTGTTTATGATTTTGAAATCAATACTGAAAAAATAAATGATGATCAGTTGTTTATTGGTTTAGATGATTTTTCAATCATGAGTAAAAATATATTTTTTACAGGTATCTGTAAAAAATGCAAAAATCAATAGTTCGCTGATTAAAAACAAACCATCTGGGTATAAATAAATCATAAAAACATAATAATGTTATCAAACTTTGTTGAGGTAATCAAAAGCAAAAATATGATCGAATTATATTGCAAGAATAATGTCTTGCTCTATAAGACCCAGAAAATCATATATTTTCATTCTTAAAGATTATTACAATTCATTTTTTCAAAGAATAAAGTATTATTTTTAGAAAGAAGGGATTCCATTGAAAGAGATAGAACTATTTTCTACTACCTCAATAAAGTTAAAATAGAGAGTCTTCCAAGTATCAGGAAAAGACTCTCTATTTTTATTTTCGAACTTTATTTTTTGAACTCATCGGACCGTTTGCGATATTTTTCCATAACTTTTGAGAAAATCTCGCCATTTGATGGCGGTGTAAATGTGATTGCATTTGCTCCTGCTTCTATCGTTTCTAAAATCAATTCCTTCGTGGGGCCTCCCGTAGCGATTATCGGAAACTCATCCCCTACTTTTTCTCTTATTTTTTTCACGAGATCAATTGTATTTTTCCCGCCAGACACATTTAATATTTCAGCTCCGCTTTCAATTTTCGCTTCGATATCATCATTAAAGGATACTACCGTTGCCAAAATAGGAATATCTAGTACCTCTCTGATTTCTCGAATGATATAATTTGGTATCGGGGCGTTTACAACTACTCCAAAAGCACCCATTAACTCCGCATGAAGAGCAATATTGATCACGCGGCTGCCGCTGGTCGTTCCTCCTCCTACTCCCGCGAATACTGGAAGAGGTGTTGCCGTCATAATGGCATTTGTAATCGAAAGACTTGGTGTAAAAGGATATACAGCCATAGTTGCATCTGCATTGCAATTGCTTAGTATTGCCACATCTGTAGAAAAGACCAGAGATTTAATTCTGCGGTTTAAGATCTTAATCCCGCTAGCCTTGTATATTTCTTCAGGAACCAATACGGATTTCTCCCTTAATGTAGAATGCACCGTAGGTATGTACTTTTTATCTTTCATGAGATCACTCCCTTTATACGAATAGTTTCTTATTTACCATAATCTAACTATTTATACCCAAAATTCATATATTGAATATCTCAATTTATTTTTAATTTTTTTCGAAAAAAATGTTTAGACATAGTTTCTCAGGGTATA
>JAAZME010000084.1 GCA_012798975.1 Gallicola sp. | reverse complement strand
TTAGTCCGTATCCCCAGTGTAAATCCTCCGGGTCTAGAACTGGCAATGGGTGATTATATCTATAAGTATATGACCGAAGCAGGAATCGAAACTGAAAAAGTTTTCGTTGAACCAAACCGCTACAACATTGTCTCTACCCTTCCCGGAAAAAACAGAGAGAAAGGCATTATTTTTACAGGACATATGGATGTGGTTCCTGTCAGCGATGACGAAAAACAAAGATGGAATACCGATCCATTCGGTGCCAATATCATCGGCGAATATCTATATGGAAGAGGCTCTTCCGATATGAAAGGCGGACTATGCTGCGCCATGGTCGCTATGAAAACTCTGAAGGAGCAAAATATCCTTCCGGATCAAGATATCGTACTGGTTGCAACTGTGGATGAAGAAGACTTGATGAAAGGGTCCAAAGCCATGAGAGGCTCTGATCTTTTAAAACACTGCAGAAGCGTTGTGGTCTGCGAACCTACAGATTTAGAAGTCTGCACCTCCAGCAATGGAAGAACTTATGGATATATTCATGTCCGCGGGAAAACAGGACACGGCTCTCGACCCGGTGTTGGACAAAACGCCATTGAACTTTCAAGATTTATCATGGATCATATGGCTGAAGAAGATTTCAAAGAATTCGAACACAAAGATTATGGCAGAAGCTTCTGGCAGCCTTTAGCCATACACGCAGGAGTCAACCCTTGTGTTGTCCCGGATAAATGCTCTATGGAAATCGATGCAAGAATCGTTCCAGACCACACTCCAGACGATGTTTGGGTAGCTATCAAAAAAATATTTACTGAAATCCAGAAAGATATCCCTGCTTTCAAAGCAGACATCGAACTTATCGATGAAAGAGAATCTTGGGAAACCTCTCCGGAAACAGAAATCATACGACGTACAAAAGAAGCCTTTCAACAACTCCAGCTTCATTATGAAGACTCCCATTTTACAGGCACCACAGACGGGACAATATTAAGACGAGATCATAGAGATGTTGTCATTTTAGGTCCGGGAAGCTTGGATGTGGTTCATCATGAAAATGAAAAGGTCCGCGTCGCCGACCTTTATAAAGCTTTTGAACTTTATCTTCAAATCATGACTTTAGAAGAATTTTAGCCAAAGAAAAAACTCTTCCAAAAAGGAAGAGTTTTTTCTTTGATTATGGCTAATTTTTACGTGTAATCACTTAAGCCTTAATCCAATACGTTGAATTTTTGTAGTAAAAGAATTATTTGTTCCCCTATGAATGGTTGAAAATAATTTCAATAATCTCTTTTACTTTTTCATCCACCAATGAATAGCAGCTAAACGCGCCTTTTCGTTCCATACGAACGATTCCCATATCCTTCAGCTTTCCCAACGATTGCGATATCATTGATTGGGAGCAGTCTGAGTTTTCTAGTAACTGGGAGACGGTTCTGCTTTCATGCAGATATAATTCGTGGACGAGAAATAATCTTATCGGATTCGATAAAGCTTTAAGCAAATCTGCACCTTCTAAATAGGCTGCTTCCATTTCGCGTCACTCCAATATCATAATATTGTAATCTTAATAGTATATTAGTAAAGCAAATTTGTCAAATAATTAATGAGAGGTTATTATGGATACTATATTAAATAATAAAAAGAAAGGAATCGCCGCAGCCCTTTTTTGTATGTTTTTATGGGGTTCTGCTTTTCCTGTTTTGAAATTAAGTTACGAAGAGTTAAACATCCCTGCAGACGATTTTATGACGAAAATATATTTTGCAGGCATTCGGTTTTT
>JAAZME010000032.1 GCA_012798975.1 Gallicola sp. | reverse complement strand
TCATTGTAGAATCATCTCTAGAGTAAGGGATGATTAAAAGTCTATTTACTTCAAGTGAATACAATAAGTATTCGATCATGGTTTGGGAAATAACAGAAGCTTTTAAAGCTTTTGTATTTCAATATTAGAAATGGAGACAAGCGCGGTTATAAAGAGGCTTTCAGCTATATTTAGATAGAGGAAGACTTTTACAAGGGTTGAGAGATAGTTTTCTTGAAGATTTCTTATTGGAACTCCTCTTGCATCACTTTAAGGAAACTTCTCCAATTCATAACTGCGTTTTGCTTCTATTTCAATATTCCAGATCTCCCCTCAATACATAGTAAAGGATAAGCAAAGACTCTCGTTGGGCTGCGAGGGTCTTTGTTTTTTTGTCTTGTTCTAGTAGATTAGAATTTGGTTTTCGGATTGTAGATTTTGTATCGTAAGCTATACAGACCCGGTGAAGAAGGGAGAGTTTTTAGCGTATTTATATACGATATAGTTAAGTATATAAAAGAACTGTTTTATTTTAAGCCCTAGTATCTGATATTATAAAGGGTAAGACATGTAAATTATAGAAAACGAACTTAAAGGAGACTTTCAATGAAACTTATTAGATTTAAGGATAAACAGGGTAATATCGCTATTGGGTTAGAAAAAGATGATTGCGTAGTGGATTTGAAGGAAATTCATTTAAGTAGACAATTTACAGACTTGAATGAGTTTATAGCAGAGCATAATGAAGAAGATATCGAAACCCTTCAGGATTTTAACGGTTACAAGGAAGGGGAGCCCCTTGATGAGGTTGAGGTTTTAGCGCCTTTCAAAACAACAGTTCATGATGTAATATGTGTGGGTCTTAACTATAAGGAACATATCGAAGAATCTCGAAGCTCTGCAGCAGAAAATGCAGTATATTTTTCGAAGCGTTCAGAAGTGATCTCTGGTCCGGAAGATGAAGTGCTTTTGGATTTAAAGGTTCAAAATTCGATGGATTATGAAGCAGAGCTTGCTATTGTTATCGGAAAAAGAGGTAAAAACATTTCCGAAGAAGATGCCTTGGATTATATATTTGGATTTACGATTTTGAATGATTTTACTGCGAGGGAGCTTCAACAGAAGCATGGCCAGTGGTTTAAGGGAAAAAGTCTGGACGGGTTTACATCTATCGGTCCTGCTGTCGTTTATAAAGGGGATTTTACCTTTCCATTAGAACTTGATATCGAGTCTCGGGTAAATGGAGAAGCTCGCCAAGGGTCGAATACACGTTTGATGATAAGAGATATCGGAAGGCTGATTTACGAGCTTTCTCAAGGAGTTACTTTAGTGCCGGGGGACATTATCGCTACAGGTACGCCAAAGGGTGTAGGAATGGGCTTTACTCCTCCTAAATATTTAAAAGCCGGAGATACTGTGGAATGCGAAATCGAAGGAATCGGCGTTTTAAGAAATACGATAGTATCGGAGTAGATAAAAGGGAATGAGGCTTAGATGGAGAACTTTTTTCGAATAATAGATATGATTTTACCTGTATTTATTATTATGGGTATTGGTTTTCTAGGAAAAAAGGCAAGGTTGTTTTCGGAATCTTTTTTAATGAGCGCAAGCCGATTAGTATTCAATGTTTTTTTGCCGATCAATCTCTTTATGAATATTTATAATGCCGAGGGGATAGAGCAGGTAGAGTTGCCTTTGGTTTTATATTGTATTTCAGCTCTTATAGGGATCG
>JAAZME010000202.1 GCA_012798975.1 Gallicola sp. | reverse complement strand
TTCATAAAGGAAAAAGGCACGATCTCCTTATCCCCTTCTTGGATCTCCATTTTCGAATAGTCTAAGCTGTCCCGGTGGACTCTGGCTGGTGTTCCTGTTTTAAAACGCTGAAGACGGATCCCTAGTCTGTCTAAGGCTTCTCCAAGCTTTTTAGAAGATTTCATTCCGTGAGGACCGCTTTCATAGCGGAGTTCACCCATAAGAATTTCTCCTCTTAGATAGGTTCCTGTCGCTATAATACAGGCTTTCGTCTCGTAAAGAGCTCCAGCCCTTGTTTCCACTGCTTTGATCGCACCATTTTCTATATGAAGCTCTACGGCTTCCCCTTCTACAAACTCTAAATTTACCTGCTCTTCCAGTACTTTCTTCATTTCTGTATGATACATTTTCTTGTCTGCCTGTACACGCAGAGAATGGACTGCTGGTCCTTTTGAAGTGTTGAGCATTCTAGACTGGATAAAGGTTTTGTCGATATTTATCCCCATTTCTCCGCCTAATGCATCTACTTCTCGAACAAGATGGCCTTTTCCTGTTCCCCCGATATTCGGATTGCAGGGAAGATCTGCCACAGAGTCCAGATTCATCACTAGTAATACTGTTTTAAGCCCCATGCGTGCTGCTGCCAAGGCGGCCTCGCAGCCTGCGTGGCCTGCCCCGACTACTACAACATCACAGGGATCTTCTCTATATAATTTCATTTAATTCCTACTTTCCAACACAAAATTCTTTAAATATTTTATCTAATACATCGTCTTCGATGGTTTCTCCTGTGATTTCTCCCAGAATTTCCCAAGTAGATTTCACATCGACTTCAAGACAGTCGATAGGAATGCCCATAGTATAGTCGTTCAAGACTCTTTCCATGGATTCGATGGCTTTTCCGATCAAATCCCGATGTCTTACATTCGTCACTAATACATCAGACTTCTGTACTACTTCTCCTTCATAGAAAAGGGAAAGGATTTTGTCTTCCAAATCCCCTATTCCTTCGCCTTTTAGTACGGATAGTTCTAAGATCGGCGTGTCTTCAGGAAGACCTAGTTCTTCTTTCTCCCATTTCTTTTCGAGATCGCTTTTATTTAAAACGATAATGGATTTTCTGTTTTTTAATAATTCTAGTATTTGTCTGTCTTCTTGGTCCAGTACTCTGGAAGCATCGAATAAGGCGATTACAAGATCTGCCCTTTCGATAAACTCCAAGGATTTATTGACACCCAAAGATTCTACCACATCTTCCGTTTCACGGATACCTGCAGTATCTACGATTTTAAGGGCGAAACCGCCTAAGTCGATATATTCTTCGATTACGTCTCTTGTTGTTCCCGGAATATCCGTAACAATGGCTTTATTTTCCCGAATAAGGGCATTCAAAAGGGAGGATTTTCCCACATTCGGTTTCCCTACGATAGTAGTTTGTATCCCCTCTCGGACAATCTTGCCTTGATTGGAAGAAAGATAAAGTCGTTCCAGATCTTCGAGAATTTCTCTTCCCTTTTCTTCGATAATGGTGTCTTCCAGTTCTTCCTGTCCGTCTTCCAAGAAGTTGATGGAGTATTCTATATGAGCCAGAATATCCAAAAGCTTCTGGCGGATGGTATAAATCTCTTTTTGAAGAGATCCTTCCAGCTGTTCTAAGGATGCATCATAAGCTTTTTCAGTTTTTGCCTGTATCATATCGATAACGGCTTCTGCCTGGCTAAGATCAAGTCTTCCATTTAAAAAAGCCCTTTTTGTAAATTCTCCGGGGCCTGCTGTATCTGCCCCTTTCTTTAAAAGTAGAGCCAACACTTTTCGTACAGATATAATCCCTCCATGGGTATATATCTCTACCATATCTTCTGTCGTATATGTTTTCGGTCCTTTCATATAGGAGATCAGCACTTCGTCGATCAGCTGTCCTTCCTCTTCTATGTGGCCGTACGTCATCTTTCTATTATGAAACTCTGTTGAGTTTGCTGGTTTAAATACTTTGTCTGCGATTTCGAAAGCCTTCTCTCCGCTCATACGAACGATCCCGATACCGGCTTCTCCTGTAGCAGTTGAAATTGCGGCTATTGTTTTTTCCATAATACGCCTCCTATCCTTTAAATTATATCATACAAGTAAAGGGGAGAACGTTAAAAAAAGTGTGATAGTGTGAAAGAGGGGAGAGGGGAGTTGTGGTTGAAAATAATAAAAAGAATTATTTTCTGCCTAAGATAGGTGGCAGATTTTTTGTATTTTAGGATATCTATTTAGAAAATTTTAATTTTGTGAATTATTTAACTTTTAATTGTCCTAATCAAAGTAAGGTTGCTATTTTTCTATATCTCCACTTTAAAACTCTTTCATTCTCTATAATGGCAATATTTCACAAAGCGAAATATTGTTTTCTTTCCCTAATCTCTATAACTTAAAACCTATATCTTATTTCCCATTGGAAACGGATCTTTTATACTCAAACATATTGTTGCGATATAATAATAATAATGATGTTTAAAAAGGGAGGTATTATGAAAAAGATTAAGAAAATATTTTTATCTGCTTTGCCGATTATTATCGGGGTAGGGATAGGATTTTTGGGGAGCTACTTTGGAATTTATAAGGCTTTTGAGGTTCTATTTGATAATATCATTTATAATATTGTTTTTCTTGTACTTTCTCTTGCTGTGTCTGTGCTTATTGCTATCCTTTTTCATGAGCTAGGGCATTTGATCGCAGGGCTTTTAAGCGGATACGGCTTTCTATCTTACCGAGTAGGAAGTTTTGTTCTCGTAAAATACAGCACAGGCTATGAGCTAAAGAGATACTCTATCCCGGGAACCGCCGGACAATGTCTTATGACTCCGCCGAAATATAATAATGGAAACTTTCCTTTTATCCTTTATAACAGCGGCGGCTGGATAATGAATCTAGTCTTAGGAGGAATCGGCATTCTTATATATACTCTGTCGGAAAATCCTTTTTTACGGTATTTTTTGATTATCTTTATTGCAATACAAATTTTAGCCGCTTTATCCAATGCCATTCCCTTATCGATGGGTGTTCCGAATGACGGAAAGAATATTCAGATTTTAAAGAATAACCTTGAGGCGAGAGAAGGATTCTGGTCCATGCTTCAAGTAAATGCACTGCTTACAGAGGGGATGGAGTATAAAGATATCCCGGAAAAATATCTAAAAGATCCTAAGGAGCTGACGATACTAACGATCTATTATCCTTTATACCGTGCCATGGCTCTATTGCAGAGGGGAGAGTATGAACAAGCTTACGAACTTCAGAAAGAACTAATGAAACACCCGGAAGCCTTAACTATCAATGAAATCATCCTTCGATATGATCTTTTAACCACAAAGATCCTGCTATCTGATGACCGGGAAAGTCTAAAGGCTGAAATCGACTCCTGCCTGACAAAAGATTTCTATAAAATGGACAAAATCTTCAAAAGCTTCCTAAACAGAAACCGCTTTTGGATTCTCTATTACAGATATGTTGATGTCGATCCAAAAAAAGAAGAGGAGTACCAAAAAAACTTCAACAAAATCTGCGAAACCAATCCAAATAAAGGGGAAGTTGTTTCGGAGAGGAAAATTTTGGAAAAGACCATGAAATAAAGAGTAGAAGAGTCATAGAGTGGGAGAGTGGAGATGTGGAAGAAACATGCAGCGTGTTTCTTTTGAAGATAAAAAATGTATCGGCCTCACCTTAAAGGGATAGGTCGATACATAAATTATTAACAATATTTAAAATGAAGTAAATTGCGATTTTATAGTTTTAGTTGTAGCATTTAGTATATGTATTAGCTCTATACATTCTATTACTAATG
>JAAZME010000108.1 GCA_012798975.1 Gallicola sp. | reverse complement strand
CCTTAGTTTATACCTTAGTGCTGATGTATTTTTGTATCATATTGAGCAAAACGCTGTTTCGCTCTAATCGGTTAGGATATTTCTGGATATTGTTCTATATACTGCTTTCTTCTCTTTTAGAATACGGAATATCTTATATCAGCAGAACGATTCCACTCTTTGTTATGGCGAATAATGCTGAATTCCGCTGGATAACAATGACAGAAGAATTGGCTGTAAACGGCGGAATGTTAAACGATCCCAACTCCCTTACGCTATTTACAGGTATCAGTCTCGTTTCTTTATTCCTTTATACAGCAACAACGATTCTGCTATTTGTTCTCAGTGCCAAACTTTTAGAAAAAAAAGTAGATCTATAAAAAAACTCCTTTTCCGCGGAAAAGGAGTTTTTTTATCTTAAAAATTTACCTAATATATCCATCAAACCATCCTGCAAAGAATGCTCTTTATCGTCTTCTATATATTCCTTAGCAGTAGAGCTGGCTGTGCCGATCTCCGGATCTCTCTGCATTTCTTTTAATTCTTCCCTCAGCTGATCATCGTAGGAAACACCCTTGTCTTCTTTTTCTTTCTGAAGCATTTCAATAATAGTCGGTGTGATTTTATCCAATACTGCATCTACTTCTTCTTGAGACACATTGGACTTTTCAGCAATGTTCTTAGTCACAGATTCTTTTTCTCTGCCGAGGATTTTGTCTAAAATATCCTTTCCTTCTTGAGGATTCGCCTCTTCTATCGTTTTTGTCATATCATTTGGATCTAGTTTTCTGTTTTGTGTTGCAATGTCGTCCAGCTCTTTCTGTTTTTTCTCATCTTCTCTTACAGCCTTGTGAACAGCCCATAAAATAGCCGGTATAGCAACCATTGCTAATTTTTTCTTGGATTCTTCATCAAATCCCTGAGGATTTCTTCTGTTCTTCATTCCGCCAGGATTCATATTTAAACCATCTTTTAACATATCAAATAAAGCCATAATTCTCCTCCTATAATTCTTGTTTTCTACACTTTATATACCCTTTATTTTTATCAAGACCCAAATACTTGGAATATTTAATTATGGTATAATAAACTCAAACCTTTACAAGGAGTATATTATGAATAATATAATTTTTCATGTCCCTTATTTTGTGGACAAAAACAGAAAATCCGGCTCCCATATACGTCCCTTCAAAATGCTCGATGGCTTTCGTAATATCGGCTATAACGTGGACGTAGTCATGGGTTATGGTAAAGAAAGAAAGAAATCTATCGACAATATCAAGGAACAAATAAAGCAAGGAAAAAAATATGATTTCTGTTATAGCGAAAGCTCCACAATGCCTACCCTATTAACAGAATCTCATCATCTGCCTACCTATCCCAAATTAGATTTCTCTTTTATGGGTTTTTTAAAGAAAAACAATATTCCTATCGGATTATTTTATAGAGACTGTTATTGGCTGTTTAACGAAAATCGAAAAGAACTCTCTACCTTTAAAAGGAAAGTCAGCGAGTATTATTATCGATATGATCTGAAAAAATACCCAGAATTAATCGATGTTTTCTATCTGCCTACAACATTAATGATGAACTACCTTCCTATGGAATTCAAAGGACCTATCGCCTCTCTTCCTCCAGGAACACAATACTCGAATTCAGCTGCGGTAAAAATTCCTGACAGCAATGACAAAGAGCTGCGGCTCTTTTACGTTGGAGGACTAGACGAGGTTTATGATATGGAGATGGTGTTCTCCGTTGTTAAAAAACTGCCCTTCTTAAAGCTTACTGTCTGCACCCGCAAAGAAGAATGGGAAAAATCCAAAGATAAATATTCGCCTTACTTAAACGATAGAATCCGCATTATACATAAGTCTGGCTCAGAATTCAAAGAAGATATCGAAAACGCTCATATTTCTCTAATCTATTTTAAACCGGGAGAATATAGGAAATTCGCGATGCCTGTGAAGCTTTTCGAATATATGAGTTATAAAAAACCCATTCTATCTGTAGATATGACTGCAGTAGGAGAATTTGTCTCTGAAAATAAAATAGGCTGGGAAATCCCCTATGATGAGAACAAATTAATCTCATTTTTTGAACATATAAATTTAAACCGTTCTAAGATCGATGAGAAAGTAGAACATATGGATCAGGCTATAAGAGAAAACACCTGGGAAGCGCGCTGCAGACAAGTAGCTGAAGATTTAACAAGGAGATAAAAATGAAAATATTGACTATCGTCGGCGCTAGACCGCAATTTGTAAAAGAAGCAATCCTTCAGTCCGAAATAAAAAAACAAGATGAAATGGAAGAAATCGTCGTTCACACAGGACAGCATTATGATGAAAACATGTCTGGAATTTTCTTCGATATCCTTGGAATGGATACGCCAGATTATAATTTAGGAATCAATGGAAAAACCCATGGTGCCATGACTGGAGAAATGCTTATCGAGATTGAAAAAATCTTAATGGAAGAAAAGCCGGACGCAGTCCTTCTTTATGGAGATACAGACTCTACCCTTGCAGGCGCCTTGGCAGCTTCGAAATTAAAAATCAAAGTTGCCCATGTAGAAGCAGGTCTTAGACAAGAACCAAAGGATATGCCGGAAGAAACGAACCGAGTACTAACAGACCGTATCTCCTCTTTTCTTTTTGTTCCAAGCGAAACAGGCATATCAAATCTTAAAAAAGAAGGTCTTACAGATAATGTCTACTTCACAGGAGATGTTATGTATGATATCTTCTTAAAAATGGAACCTCATTTTGATGACAGCCTCCTCAAAAAATATAATTTGGAAAAAGAAAACTATATCGTTATGACAATGCATCGGGATTTTAATGTAGACGAACCAAAAAAACTAAAAACAATTCTCGAACAAGTGCAAAAAGTATCGAAAGAAATTCCTGTAGTCTGGCCGATTCACCCAAGAACTGCAAAAAGAATTGAAACCTTCGGTTTCGAATCGCTTCTTGAAGGAATAACTATTCTAGAGCCTATCGATTATCTTAAATTAATGGGTCTTACAAAATACTGCTATAAAACCATAACCGACAGCGGCGGCTATCAAAAAGAGTCCTATTTCGCTAACAAAGAAGCAGTCATTATTATGCCGGATACTTCTTGGAGAGAACTTACCGATGCCGGTATCAACACTTTAGTGGAACCTTCTGAAATCTATGAAGCTGTAAAAAAAGAAAACAATCAAAATTTCCAAAAATTCATTTATGGAAAAGGTGATGCGGCAAAACAAATTGTTGAAATATTAAAAGACAATATACAATAATAAAAAGCACAGATTCTTCTACTAGATTCTGTGCTTTTATATATATTTTTATCTTTCTTGTACTTGCCAACTCTCTATTAAAATCCGATACGAAGCTTAAATAAGAATCGGAATATATATCCAAAAAACAATACAGATATAATAAATACAACAGCTGTTAAGATTCCCTCTACGATCCCCGTGGAAATAAATGCTGTAATCGACGCAAAGGTCCATACTGCAAAGATATAATACAATGTATTGATCCACTTAATGGTGAAGAACTTTCCGCTGTCTTCATATTTTGCTTTTTTATATAAACAAGCTCCCGCTATTGCTGCTGCAAGAGAAAGAAGAAGAGCTGCAAAGAGTTGATTTCTGCTTAACACCATCGTACTTGAAGCGATGGGAGATATAATCGGATAGTAGAATCTAGTATCGATATTTTGAATATTTGAAAATATCAATCTCCACAATGTGTCCTGAAGAGGGTATAAGCTGTTGAAGAATAGATATCCTATGGACAGAGGAATCATTCCAGCTACGTGGCCTACAATATTGCCTGTAAAAGATCCTACAAACATCGCAAGAATAAAGGATATTATTCCCTGCAGTCCAGCCTGACTATATCCTTGTATTAAAGAACTGATATCTATACTTCCTTGTGTGGCCATACTGCTTAATACGAACATAATGATCGTATTTAAAATCAGGTAAAATGCAAGCCACACTATACCGAAAACCAATTTCGTCATATACTTTACTTTGCCCTCTAGAGGTATCATTTCTTCAAACATTTTATATTTTGTCATATGCTCCAAACTTGTTAGAAACACTGCATAAACTACCCCTAAGAACGCCATCGCAAATATTGCCATATTGAAATGATTCTTAGCCAAGTAAATGCTATTATATTCTAAAGTCTTTTCATAATAGGAAGCTGCGTCATAAGTATAATTATCCTGTTGGAAATAAGTTTCCTCATCCGGTAAGAAGGATAGACTTCCACCAATATCCATATAGGGGACCGCCTCAGGATAATTTCTAAAGAAATCCCTCGCATCCTCTTTATATTCTTTTAAATT
>JAAZME010000306.1 GCA_012798975.1 Gallicola sp. | reverse complement strand
TAGGGTATAAACCGACACGTATACTATATAAACCCATAACAATTAGAGACAGACTTATTAACGCTTCTCCTAGATTGAGCAATGTCGTATTTGCAGAAAAAAACCATAATACCAACCCCATAAAAAGCAGCAGCAAAAAGATATAAGACGATATATTCAAAAAATGAAAAGCCGCTATAGACGTGCCTATATTCGCACCTATAATTAATCCTGCAACATCTTTTATTGTTAAAAATCTGGATTGAACCAATGCTACCGCCAGCACTGTAGTAACAGAGCTGGTTTCAAGAAATATCGTTAGAATAATCCCTAACAGCACTCCTAATATTTGATAATGCAAAATGTTTTTAAGAATATTTCTTACTTTTACATTGTATAATTTTGAAACATTGATATTGAAAAGTTTAATGCCGTATAGCAGCAGTGCAAAGCCGCTCACTAATTCTATAAATATTATCAACATATTTTAACCTAAGTCCTTAAATCCATTTTGTCTCAATGCTTCAAATAGGACTATATTTACACTGTTCGCCAAATTCAACGATCTTTTTAAATCCAATATCATAGGAATTTTTATGCATGTTTCTTGATTAGCCTTTAGAATATCTTCAGGTATTCCTTTTGATTCTTTGCCAAATAGTATATAGACGCCGTCCTGATATTCTTTTTCATGATAATAATTCTCTGTTTTTGTAGTTGCATAATATATTTTCTCAGGTTGTTCTTCTAACAAAAAATCTTTATAGGAATCGTGAATTTTCAAATCAATATCTTTCCAATAATCAAGCCCTGCTCTTTTCAGCGTTTTATCATTTAACTGAAATTTAAATGGTCGAATTAGATGCAGTCTTGTATTGGTTAAAAGGCAGGTTCTTCCAATATTTCCTGTATTAGAGGGCATTTCAGGTTCTAGTAAAACAATATGCATCATTATAAATCACCGCCTTTGTTTTCTAAAGAACTATAGTAGCAGCAGTAGTTTTTGATATCGCACTCTTCGCACAGAGGCTTCCTTGCTTTGCACACCCGGCGCCCATGATAGATAAACCAATGATGAGCATCGGACCATATCTTTTCAGGCAGCCGTTCCATAAGCTGTTTTTCAGTTTTTGATACATCGTCCGCATTAACAATCCCAATCCGATTTGTAACTCTAAACACATGAGTATCTACTGCAATAGCAGGAATTCCAAAGGCATTGGAAAGTACTACATTTGCTGTTTTTCTGCCAACTCCTGGTAAACTCATTAATTCTTCATGCGTCTGGGGCACTTCTCCATTAAAATCTTCTAATAATAATTTACATGCATTTACAATATTTTTGCTCTTCGTTTTATATAAGCCGCATGTTTTAATATAAGGGCTTAATTCCTCTGGTGTCAACACTGCAAAATCCTCTGGAGTTTTGAGTTTTTTAAAAAGTTCTTCCGTAACGATATTCACTCTTACATCGGTACACTGCGCAGAGAGCATCGTTGCGATCAGCAGTTCAAATGGATTAGAATGATTTAATTCTGTGATGGTTTCAGGATATTTTTCCGCGAAAATATCAATTACAGTATTCAGTTCAGTATCCTTTATTAAACATTTTTTTGCCAAAATTGCACAACCTTTCTTTAAATCTTTCATTCCTTAGTATATCATAATTAAATATCGAAATTCTTCTGCATCAAAGTCAATGATCCTATCATTTTCTGTTATAATGAAAACGGGTGATTTTATGTTTGGAGCACGAAAAAAAAATTTACAAAAAATCGATCGGATCTTGCTAATAACTTTTGGTATACTGCTGATATATGGTTTATTAATTCTAAACAGTGCAACCTTAAGTATAGAAGGTAATTTACTTCGAAGCCAATTGATTTCTACAGGCATCGGTTTGTTTTTACTGATGATAATTCTTTTAATCGATATTGATTTGATTAAAAAACTTTATATTCCGATTTATATATTCAGTATGGCGCTTCTCCTGCTGGTGTTCTTTTTTGGAGTAGGCCAAGAAGAATGGGGTGCCAATTCATGGCTTGTTATAGGCCCCGTTAGTTTTCAAGCTTCTGAAATCGCAAAAATAGGAATTATCCTATCTTTAGGTCGTATCCTTGAAGATAATCATGAAAAACTAAATAAACCAAAAATACTTTTAAAAGTGTTAATCTTGGCGGCTCTCCCTATCTTATTAGTTATGAGCCAGCCTGATATGGGCACAGCCTTTGTAATGATATTTATTGTTCTGGTCATGCTTTTTACAGCAGGTTTGCATTTAAACTACTTTCTCGGTGCAGTTGTTGCAGGGATAGCTAGTCTGCCTTTTATATACTTAAGATTGGATGAATTCCAGAAAAATAGAATACTCAATTTTCTGCATCCAGAAAGAGATGTATCCGATACAGGCTATCAAGCTATGCAAAGCAAAATTGCAATTGGATCCGGAAAACTATCCGGAAAAGGTCTAAATAAAGGAATCCAGAATCAGTATAATTTCATCCCTGAAAAACAGACAGATTTTATTTTTGCAGTCGTTTCAGAAGAACTTGGATTTTTAGGCGGTGTATTTCTTATCCTTTTATACGGGATTCTTCTATATCGATTTTTGCACGTTGCAAATAAAACTGCGAGTCTTTATCAAAAGCTGATTATCATGGGGATATTTGCGATGTTTTTATTTCATATTTTTGAAAATATTGGAATGTCTATAGGTCTTGTACCTATTACCGGAATCCCCCTTCCCTTCTTTAGTTACGGAGGAACCTTTCAAATAACAAATATAATCTGTCTAGGAATCGTATTATCGGCTTCTATACAAAGAGAACCTCTATCATTTGAATAAAAGGAGTTTACTATGGAAAAAATCACAAGTTTTACAATTGATCATAATGCACTCCAGCCGGGTGTTTATGTGTCGCGCAAAGATAACTATAATGGAAATATTATCACTACCTTCGATCTTCGTTTTACAAGCCCTAACGAAGAACCCGTATTAAATACTGCTGAATCCCATGCGATAGAACATTTAGCAGCGACATATTTGCGAAACGACGAAGAATTCAAAGACAAAACACTCTATTTTGGTCCGATGGGCTGCAGGACCGGCTTTTATCTCTTATTAATGGGTGATTATGAGTCGAAAGATATTGTTGATCTATTAAAAAGAATGATTTCCTTTATAATAGATTTCAAAGGAGACATCCCTGGAGCAAGCACAAAAGATTGCGGAAATTATCAAGATATGAACTTGCAGATGGCGAAATACGAATGTAAAAAATATATACATGTATTGAATAATATCACCGAGGACCGTCTCGTTTATCCAGAATAAAAAAAACTTTCGTATAAATTTATACGAAAGTTTTTTTATTCTTCATTTCCAAAATAATATCCTTCTCCCCATTTGGTTCGGATTAAAGTGGATTCTTTGTCATCGATTTTTTCACGTAATCTTTTAATATGCACATCTACCGTTCTTAAATGGCCTTCATAGTTTTCGCCCCAGATTTCTTTTGCGATATCTTCTCTTGACGTTACTTTTCCAGGATTCGATACCAGTATATACAAGATATCAAATTCTTTTCCAGTAAGATCAATTTCTTCATCATCTA
>JAAZME010000051.1 GCA_012798975.1 Gallicola sp. | reverse complement strand
TAAATATGATTATACAGCAAGGCCCTCCTTTTGTAAAATAATTCTTCTCAAAAAAAGAAAAGCCTATAAAAGACTTTTCTTTAGCTTTTCGATAGAATGAAGGATCATCTCTATAAAGAAGGGCTCATCGATAAGCGTTTTGCCGATGAATTTTATGTTGTGTTTTTTACATAGAATTTTATTTAAAGGACTCTTCGGATATAATATATCTTTAGTCAAATGATAATTCGAATATACAAATAAAGGATAAAGAGAAGCTTTATTATCTTCTCCCAAAAAATCATAGATCTCTTTTTCCTCGATGGGGGAAAAAAAGAATATCTGCATTGATGGACATTTTTTCTTTAAATATCTATTGATCTCTAGAACTTGTTTTTCTCCCTCAGAAGATGCAGGTCTATGGGCAATCAAGAGAAGTTTTCCTTCTGTTTTTGAATAGGACTTCAAGAAGAGATCTATGTTTTCTTTCAAAGATAACAAGGGAACTCCTATCGGGATATGGAAACCGCTCAACTCTTCTTTTAAATCAGTATAATTTGTTCCAAAAAACAAAAGTTCAGGAACAACGAGAATCTCCCCATATCCTTCCTCTTTCAGCTGCAGAACTTTTTCTCGAGGGTTTTTATGAATATTTTCATGTTCCTCATGTATTTTTTTACTGGAATAGGTAAGATAAAAATCATATCCTTTGTATTTTTCCTTTAAACTTTGAAGGACAGACTCGTACTTTTCAACCAGCCGCTCTGCATTCAAACTGCCATAGGACAGTAAAAGGACTGCTTTTTTCATAATATTCTCCTTTCTTTTGTCTATTATGGCATATCTCTTTACTAGAATAAAGAATTTAAAAGGTGATACATGGATATTCAAAACATTTTTATTACTCTCAAAGATTTTAATAAAGCAGATATTTCCACAGGAGAAAAATTCTACCGACTTCAAGAAAGATTCCCTTTCAAAAGCATACCGAAAAGTCTGCACGAATTTACAGGAGGGTTACATGAGCCATTTTCCTTTTTATATCAATACTAAACATCTACAGATCCTTATTGTCGGAGCAGGCAATATCGCTCTTCGAAGAACAAAAGCTCTGCTTCCTTTCTTTGATCGTATTACCGTTTTATCCAAAGATTTTAAAGAAGAGTTTTTTCTTCTTCCAAAAGAGAAAATTCATTTTATTCAAAAAAAGGCTGAAGAGAAAGATCTCTCCCCTTACAATACTATTATCGTCTGCACAGACGATTCCGAATTAAACTACAAGATATATCAGTGGACATTGAAACAGAATAAACTTGTTAATCTATGCGACCGTCCCGACTTATGCAGTTTTTATTTTCCTTCCATCATCAAGGATAACGAAACAACGATAAGTATATCTTCCGGCGGCGATAAAAAAACTACAAAACGTATCCGCAAACATTTAAATCAATTTTTCAAAAACGAGGTGCCTTATGATTAAGAAACTGCTTATCGGCAGCCGGGAAAGCAGGCTTGCTGTATTACAAACTGAAATTATTATCGAAGCTTTAAAAAAAGAACTG
>JAAZME010000137.1 GCA_012798975.1 Gallicola sp. | reverse complement strand
TTCTCACTTTTTCAAGTAATTTCGCAATATTAAGCCTTTGCTCTGTGGATTACTTATATTTCTTAACACCTAAATCTCTTCTATACTGATTAATTAAATCTTCTGATTTCTGTTGTATGATTTTGTTTGTAATGTCTTGATTTGCCTGAGTTTTAAGTTCTTCGTCGTATTTATCAAAATCTTCTTCTACAGAATTTACCTTGATAACATGGTATCCGTATTCAGATTCTACCGGTCCGCTTATATCTCCGGCTTTCATTCCTTTTAATGCATTTTTAAACTGTTCTACCATAGAAAATGGAAGGAAATTTCCTAAGCTTCCGCCGTTTTGTGCAGAACCGGGATCCTTGCTGTGCCGCTTGGCAAGTCTTGCAAAATCAACGCCTTCTTTTTTTGCATCTTTAGAAAGAGCTGCTGCTAATTCTTGTGCTTTCTTTTTCCCTTCTTCTGGATTCACCGGAGCTGCTTCTTCTCCTTCTTTTGGCTGCACTTGAGAATCTGCAGTAATTAAAATATGGTTGGCATTATACTGTGTATAATCTTCTTTATGATCATTAAAATATTTTTTAATATCTTCTTCTGAAGGTTTGAATTTTTCTGAAACAAATTCATTGTATTTGTTTGACTTCAGCTGCTCTAAGTACTGTTGTCTTAACTGCTCTTCTGTAGCGCCTTGAGCCTCTAAAACTTTCTTGAACTCTTCTTCTCCGCCGATTTGTTCCTTCATGGCATTGATTGTTTCGTCTATTTCTTTTTCATCTACAGTGATTTTGTTGTCTGCCATAATCTTATCCATTACCTTTTGATTGATTAAAGCTTCTGTAACATTTTCTTTCGCTTCCGCTACCATAGTTTTGCCCTGCTGAGTACTTTCGTTGAACATTTCTTCCCCATAGTACTTTTTAAGATCACCCATATACTTGTTGAGTTCATCTTCCGTAACAACCTGATCTCCAACTGTAGCAACAGCACCTTCCGGTTTTTGCTGGCATCCTGTAGCCAATAATCCAATAGTCGCGGCAGCTAATGCTACCCCCATAATTCTTTTTCTCATACGTCCTCCTAAATAATTCATGCTTTTATTATATCTAATCTATGCGAATCTTCAAAGAATAGATCCTTTGCAACAGATCGATCACAGTATCCAGCTTTTTATCTTTAAAATCCAAATTAATATTCGGTTCTTCTCCCATGCTGAAAGAAAGAAGCTCTCCATATTGTTCGCTTAATGCGCCGATGATCTCAAGGGAGAGATCCTCGATCTTCTCAAACTCCAAAAACAGCCTGCCCTTAAGCTCTCTTACCCGATGAAAACCGGTAAGGCCTGCATAAGATTTTAAAAGAGCAATCTTCATCAGATTTAAAACAGATTTTGGAATATCTCCGAAACGATCGACTAATTCTTCGATCAGATCTTCGTAATCCTCCTGGCTTCTAGTGGAAGCAATCTTTTTATACATATCGATCTTTTCATCCTGATCTCCAATATATGTGGAAGGAATATAACCATCTACCGGAATTTCCACGACGACTTCTTTTCTTTCTTCCGCTTTCTCGCCTTTTGCTTCTCTTACCGCTTCTTCCAGAAGTTTTGCATAAAGATCATATCCAATCGCTGCTACATGCCCGTGCTGGCTTTCTCCTAAGATATTGCCGGCTCCTCTTAGCTCCAGATCCCGCATAGCGATTTTATATCCTGAACCGAACTCGGAGAAATCTTTAATGGCCATCAACCGTTTTTCTGAATTTTCTGCTAGGGATTTTCCTTTTCGATAAGTAAAATACGCGAAAGAACTCCGTTCTCCCCGACCGATTCTTCCCTTTAATTGATAAAGCTGTGATAAACCCATCCTGTCAGCATTGTATATCACCATTGTGTTGACATTTTGTATATCGAGGCCTGTTTCTATAATTGTTGTCGATAAAAGAATATCATATCTCCCTTCTGTAAAGTCCATCATAATCTGTTCTAGGACTTTTTCCTGCATCCGTCCATGGGCAACGGCAATTCTTGCTTCCGGCACTAAATTCTGCAGTTTAGAATGAATATCGTCTATATCTTCTATCCGATTGTAAACAAAATAGATTTGACCTCCCCGGTCCATTTCTCTTCGGACCGCTTCTTGAATCACACTAGGTTCAAATTCTATAATATAAGAGGTCGTCGGATAACGCTCTTCTGGAGGTTCTTCCAATAAAGACATGTCCCGAATTCCTACAAGACCCATTTGAAGGGTACGGGGAATAGGCGTTGCGGAAAGGGTAAGGACATCCACATCTTCTTTGATTTTTTTCAGCTGTTCTTTATGTTTGACTCCGAAACGCTGTTCTTCATCTACGATCAAAAGCCCAAGATCCTTAAATTCCAGTTTTTTTGAAAGAAGACGGTGGGTTCCCACTACCATGTCTACTACCCCGGTACGTACCCCTTCTATACTATCTTTCTGTTGTTTTGCAGTACGAAATCTTGATAAGACATCGACTCGAACGGGAAAGTTTTTAAAACGTTCTTTTATCGTATGATAATGCTGCTGGGCAAGGATGGTTGTAGGAACCAGAAAGGCCACCTGTTTTCCATCCATAACTGCCTTAAAAGCCGCACGTATTGCTACTTCCGTCTTTCCATAGCCTACATCTCCGCAGAGCAGGCGGTCCATTGGTTTATCCGATTCCATATCTTTTTTAATTTCGTCTATACTTCTAAGCTGGCTGTAGGTTTCTTCATAGATAAAAGACTCTTCGAACTCTTTCTGCCAAGGGGTATCCGGCCCGAAAGCATGGCCTTTTAATTTTGATCTTTTCGCGTACAGCTCGATCAAATCCTGTGCCATCTCATCTACAGATTTCTTCGCTTTCTGCTTCGCCTTAATCCATTCTGTGCCTCCAAGCTTATTTAATGAAGGTCTTCTTTTTTCGTTTCCGATGTATTTTTGAACCAGATTCATCTGATCTGTAGGAATAAAGAGTTTGTCTTGACCGCGATACTGAAGAACAAGATAATCTTTTGTCACCCCTTGGACATCAATTTGAGAAACACCTCTATATTCTCCGATACCATGGCTTTCGTGAACGACAAAATCACCAATCTGAAGATCAGTATAGTTGATCAGATCTCTGGAGGTGCTTTTTTTCTTTTTCTTGTGCTGTTTGATCTTCTGTTTTCCATAAATTTCTTTATGGCTGATTATGGAAAACTTTCCGTTCTTATACTCCATGCCAGCCTTAGCATTTCTTTTTGTGATAAAGACCTGCCCTGTTTTAAAGTCCGTATCCAAGTCTTCTACAATGGCCGCTGGGATATTTTCCTTTTCCATAAGATCATAAAATAAGTAAGCATTTTCTTCAGACTCTGCTAAAAGAATCACTTTAAAGCCGTCATAACTTCTTTTTTCAACAAAACGCACCATTTCATCCATATCCCGGTTGAAAGACGGCGCTTCTGAAGACTCTATTTTGATATTTATTTTCGGATTTAATAATCGTGTTCTTTTTAATAAAGAAGTTGCATTGATGGGCGTGAAATTCTTCATCCGGTCCAAAATTTTTGATGCGGGAAGAAGGATCTCTTCATGGCTTTCGAACACTTCCCCCTGCTCTAACTGATAAGTATATTCTTCTAAATATCGTTGATATTCATTTTGATTTTCATCATAAACCCTTGAAAGATCTTCAAAAAACACAATAGAATCTTCCGGCATATACTCTGGGAAAACTGTATAATCTTTCTCTTTTAAGTACGGAAAGATCAAGTCTAAACTATTTAAACGCAGACCTTCCTTCAAATGATGAACAATCCCGGTGAATTTATCGATAGTTTTCTCCGGATCTCCTTGAAGCATAAAGGGATGGTCTTTGGCTTTTTGTATCTCTTTCTCTAGAGCCCGGATAACAGTATTTCTCATGGAATCTGACAGTATAAGCTCTCTCGAAGGCCCTATACTAAAAGACTCAATGTTTTCCAACGACCTTTGGCTTTCCACTTCGAAGATTCTCATAGAATCGATCTCGTCTCCAAAGAGCTCGATTCGAACAGGATTTTCCATGGACACAGGGAAAATATCTACTATCCCGCCTCGTACTGCAAATTCTCCTTTTGTTTCTACCATAGAGTTTTTCTCATATTTTAAATTCACTAAAATCTCTTGAATCTGTTCTACATTGATTTCTTGATCCAAATCTATTGTAAGACTGCTTTTTTCAAAATCTTTTCTGTTTTGAAGCGGTCTTAGCATGGCCTTTAAGGTAGATACCAATATAAAAGGCTCCTTTCGCATAAGACGGTTCATAACTTTTAATCTTTGTTTTTCGTTTTTGTCCTCTACCACCTTGAGCTCAAAAAAAGAAGTTTCAAGTGCCGGATAATACTCTGCACAATCCTTTTCCATCTCCTGAAACTGTTCATACACTCGCCGGCCTTCTCTTTCATTCTCTACGATAAAAGCTAGAAAACGGCCTGTATGTTTATGGAGTCCATACGCTAGATGAGGCATACTCTCCTTCACCAAACCATGAAGGTAAATCGATTCTTTATCTCCCACTCCTTCTAAGAGTTCTTGATAGGATTTTATGCCTTTCAGCGGATCTATTATAAAGTTTTTCATCTTCCCCTCCAATCTAAGAAACCCGGAGAATCTATCCCGGGTCTTTCTATTTTTTATCTTCACCTTAAGATAAGCTCTGGATCAAAGATCAGAGCTTATCTTGGAGGATCGATTTCATGTTTTATTCCATTAAATCGGCTCATGGTATCTTGAATATTTTCCCTTACTATCGTTGCCGCAGCATCCTTCGCATCTTTTATCTCCATGCGAAGAATCCTCTCCTCTTCTTTCGAGAAATTGCTCAGCACAAAAGCAGCTAAGTCCATATAGACCGGCTTTTGTCCAACTGCTATTTTTATTCGAGGAAACTGTTCTGTCTTTATCTCCTTGACGATAGACTTTAATCCGTTGTGGGTTCCTGCAGAACCCTTCTGTTTCACACGGATCGTTCCAAAGGGAATATCGATATCATCGCAGATCACGATAATGTTTTCAGGAGGCAGTTTATAAAAATTCACAGCTTCTCTCACAGCTTCACCTGAAAGATTCATATAGGTTAGCGGTTTCAAAAGAACCACTTCTTCCCCTTCGATTCTTCCCTTGCCCATTAAAGACTTAAATTTGCTGCGGTCTACCGAAATACTATATTCATCGCTTAAAAGATCGATGGTCTGAAACCCCACGTTGTGCCGTGTTTTTTCATATTTGTCCCCGGGATTTCCAAGCCCTACAATTAAATACATTCGTCCTCCTTACATTAAAAGAGAAGAGAAACAGAATCATTGCAATGCACGCGCTGAATCACTTCTGCAAAACTTTTTGAAATATTGACTACCTTTAGTTTCGATGTTTCTTTCATTTTATCCTCTTGAGGTATCGTATTGGTCACAACACATTCTTCCACGCAAGACGCAGCAATACGCTCCATCGCCGGGCCTGAAAGAACACCATGTGTTGCAGTAATCGTTACTTTTTTTGCTCCTTGATCCTTGAGAGCCTCTGCGGCGTTTAAAATCGTTCCTGCCGTATCGATCATATCATCCACAATAATGCAGTCTTTTCCCTCTATCTCTCCTATAACATTCATCACTTCTGATACATTTTCTTTCGGCCTTCTCTTTTCGATCATAGAAAGAGGCAGATTTAGTTTTTCGGCAAAAACCCGAGCCCGGCTGACTCCTCCTAGATCAGGAGAAACCACCACCGTTTCTTTAGAATCGATATGCCCTTTAAAATACTCTGCCAAAGCGCCTAGTCCTGTTAGATGATCTACTGGAATATCAAAAAACCCTTGAATCTGTGCTACATGAAGATCCATTGCAATAACCCGGTCGGCTCCTGCCGTTTCAATCATATTTGCCACAAGCTTTGCAGTAATGGGATCCCTTCCCTTGGTTTTTTTATCTTGTCTTGCATAACCATAGTAGGGAATTACTGCAGAAATTCTTCCTGCAGAGGCTCGTTTGCAGGCATCGATTAAAATCAAAAGCTCCATCAGATTATCGTTGGTAGGACTGCAGGTGGGCTGAACAAGATACACATCGCAGCCTCGAATCGATTCCCCGATATTGATATTAATCTCTCCGTCTTTAAACCGGCCCACTTGCAATATACTTTTTTTAATTCCCAAATGATCGCAGATTTCCTCTCCAAAAGCTTCATGAGCCGTTCCAGAAATCACTTTCATCTCATCATAACAGGTAAGCATGTTGTCCTCCTATAATTTACCGTTCTTTTTGCGTTTGTCTACCCATCCGGCAATATTTGCCTGGGTTCCTCTTTCGATGGCTAGTTCTCCTTTTTTAACGGCCTTCGTGATCGTTGAACCTGCTGCGATATAAGCTTCTTCTTCTATTTCGCAAGGAGCTACGATATTCGCATTGCTGCCGATAAAACTTCCACTTCCGACCTTTGTTCTCGCTTTGTTTTTGCCGTCGTAATTGGCAAAAATAACACCACAGCTGATATTGATATTTTCGCCCAAGTCAACATCCCCTAAATAAGCTAGATGGCCTGCTTTTGTTCCGTCGCCTACCGTAGACTTTTTGATCTCTACAAAATCGCCGATATGGACATGTTTTCCAAGTTTTGAATTTGGTCTTAAGTGAGAGAAAGGTCCTACATCTGTACCTTCTCCTATTTCGCTTTCTATAATATAAGAAGATTTAATCACAACTTCGTCGTCTAAGATAGAATCTTTAATAAAGCTGTCCCCGAAAATTTCGCAGGACTCTCCGATTTTTGTCTTTCCAAAAATACGAACGCCGCTTCCGATATAGGTATCCCTTCCGATTTCCACACCCGGTTCTATAAAGGTTCTTTCCGGATCTTCCATCACAACTCCGTCGATCATAAATTTTTCGTTGACTCTTCGCTTCATAATCTTTTCCGCTTCCGCCAGCTGAAGTTTCGAGTTGATGCCGTAGACTTCTTCCACATCATCGATTAAAAACGTAGAGATATTTCCACCCTCTTCTCTTAAGATTTCAAAGATATCTGTAAGATAGAGTTCTCCTTGTTCGTTATCTGTATCCAACTTTGAAATACTGTCTTTTAAGGCCTTTCCTTGAAGAGCCATAATTCCAGAGTTGAACTCTTTTATTTCCAGTTCTTCCTCGCTGCAGTCCTTATGCTCCACAATTTTAAGCATATTTCCCTGCTCGTCTTTGACCACACGGCCGTATCCTGTAGGATCTTCTATAGTGGCTGTCAGCACAGTCGCTATGCTTTTATAATCTTTGTGATAGTCTACAAAGGATTTCAGCGTTTTTCCTGTTATCAAAGGAATATCTCCTGTTAATATAAGCACTGTGTCATCGTCTGCTATCTCTTCTAACGCCAAGCTGACAGCATACCCTGTACCATAGGGAATCCCTTCTCCGATTTCCTGTGTTTTAAAAGACACATTCTCTTCTTGAATCTTTTCTTCCAGAAAAGCTCTGTTTTTTCCTGCGATAATAACATTTTTCGCCGCACCGGCTTCTACAGAAGCATCCAGTACATAAGAAATCATCGTTTTATTTAACAAAGTATGAAGCACTTTAGACTTCTTTGATTTCATTCTTGTTCCTTCGCCTGCTGCTAATATAATT